>JAURVS010000099.1 GCA_030655355.1 Sphingopyxis sp. | reverse complement strand
CGACCCGATGCCCGCGATCGACGCCGCGCTCGCTGCCGCCAAAGCATCGGGCCAGCGCGTGCTGCTCGTCATGGGCACCGGCGGCTGTCACGACAGCGCCTGGCTCGCCAACCTCATCGCGACCGACCGTTTCGCTCCCGTGCGCGCGCGCTACCAGATCGTCTATGCCGACATCGGCATGCCGCACATCCGCGGCTGCGGCCGCAATCCCGAGGTCGCCAAGCGTTTCGGTTTCAAGATCAAGGGCACCCCGACCGTCGCGATTCTCGATAAAAACGGCGCTGTCCTCAACCGCAAGGCGGCACCCAAATGGCGCAATGCCGCAAGCCGCAGCGACGACGAAATCTATAATGAACTGATGCAATAGGGAGAGACATATGGCCGACACGAACCTCGCGGGGCGCGTCGCGCTCGTCACCGGCGCCTCGCGCGGGATCGGGCGCGGCATTGCGATCGGGCTGGCAGAGGCAGGCGCCGACGTCGCGGTCAACTATACTCGCGGCGAACAGGAAGCCACCGAAACCGTCGCCGCGATCGAGGCGCTCGGCCGCAAGGCAAAGGCCTATCAGGCCTCAGTCACCGACGAGGCCGCATGCGCCGCGATGGTCGCTGCGGTCGAAGCCGACTTCGGCCCTCTCTCGATCCTGATCAACAACGCCGGCATCGCAAGCCGCGGCCGCGCAGTCGCCGACACGCCCCCCGAGGAAGTCGACAAGCTCTTCGCCGTTCACGCCGCCGGCCCGCACCGCCTCAGCCGCCTCGCGCTGCCGCAGCTTCGCACCCACCAGCGCAGCGATATCATCGTCATCTCGAGCATCGCGACCTACACCCACTCGCCGAACGGCGCGCCCTACACGATGGCCAAGGCCGCGGGCGAAGCGCTCGCCTTTGCGCTCGCCAAAGAGGAATTGGCGAACGGCGTCCGCGTCAACATCGTCGCCCCTTCGCTCACCGTCAGCGATATGGGCGAAAAATTGTCGCGCGCGATCACCGGCAACGACGACATCCAGCACCTCGCATCGAAAATGCCCTTCGGCCGCGTCGCCGTCCCCGCCGACGTCGCTGCGGCGGTGGTCTGGTTCGTCAGCGAAGCCAATTCTTATTGCTCAGGCCAGAAACTCAACATTGACGGCGCGGGACAGGCGACCTTCCGCTGACAAAATCCTCGTCATTGCGAGGAGCCAAAGGCGACGCGGCAATCCCCAGCGATCCACCTTGCGCAAGGTCAATAGCGGGAGATTGCTTCCCCCGGCTTTTCGCCGGGATCGCAATGACGATTCACCTGAACCACCACATCTTGTAGGCCCACATCATGCGTCCCGATTCGGCCTCTCCCGTCATCCCCTTTCTGATCGCATGCGCAGGCATTGCGACCTTTTCGGCGATGGACGTGCTGATGAAGGGGCTGTCGATCGATATCGGCGCCTATAACGCCGTGCTCTGGCGCACCGGCACCGGGACGATCGTTGCGGGCGCGATCTATTTTGCGAGCCGTCCAAAATGGCCCGACCGGCCGACGATGCGCATCCACGCCTGGCGGTCATTGTTCGTCGCGGGCATGGCCTTAAGCTTTTTCTGGGCGCTCGCGCGGCTGCCGATGGCGGAGGCGATTGCGCTCGCCTTCGTCGCGCCGCTGATGGCGCTCTATATGGCCGCGATCTTTCTCGGCGAAAAGATCGGTCCCCGCTCGATCGCCGCCTCGGCGCTCGGTCTTGGCGGCGTGCTCGTCATCGTCGCGGGCAAACTCGGCGGCAGCGATTATTCGGACGAGGCGCTTCTAGCGGTCGGCGCGGTGTTCCTCTCGGCGATCTTCTACGCCTACAACCTCATCCTTGCGCGGCGACAGGCCAAAATGGCCGAGCCGATGGAGATCGCCTTTTTCCAGAATTTCTTCGTCGCCGCGATCCTCGCGCTCGGCGCGCCATGGTTTGTCGTGGTTCCAGCGGCCAGCCACGCGCCGCACATCTTCGGCGCCGCTGTCCTTGCAACGACATCGCTGCTGCTTTTGAGCTGGGCCTATGCGCGCGCCGAAACGCAGATCCTCGCGACCACCGAATATACCGGCTTCCTCTGGGCGATGCTGTTTGGCTGGTTCTTCTTCGACGAAGCGGTCACGATGCCGACCTTCGCCGGCGCCATCCTCATCGTCGCCGCGTGCCTGATCGTCGCACGCAAGGCCCCCCACGGCGACCCGATCGAACCCGCAGCGGCCTGAAGATTCATCTCACACAAAGACACAAAGACGGCGCGCGACATCCCGCGCACGGCTGTTCGCCGCAGGCGAATTCAAATAAGAACCTAGCCAGATCGGCAAGCAGCACGCGCCTCATCACCTGACATCTTCGTGTCTTTGTGTGAGATTTTCATACCGCCGCCCGGCTCAACCGGTCGTTGATTGCCGCGCCAAGCCCCTCGGCCGGGATCGCCGCCACCGCAATCCTTGCCTTGTCGCTCGCCGCGCCCGCGTGGAGCGCATCGAACAGCCGCGCCGCCGCCTCGGTCAGATCGCCGTTCGCGCTCAGATCATAGTCGCCCGCAACCGCGCCAAAGCCGATCCCAAACTCGTCTTCCGCAAACTCGGTCGCGCCCAGCCGCACCGGTTTGCCGGGCGCATAATGGCTCGCAAGCATCCCCGGCGCGACGATCTCGGATCCCTTGACTCCCGTTACCGCCATCCCGCTCGCCGCCGCCAGCATATCCGCGGTCACCGGACCCGGCCGCAAAATCTCGACCACGCCATCCTTCACGCGCGCGATCGTCGATTCGACCCCAGCGGTCGTCGGGCCGTCGTCGATGACCAGCGCAATCCGCCCGTCGAGGCTCGCCAGCACATGCTCGGCCTTCGTCGGGCTAACGCGTCCGCTGGCATTGGCGCTTGGCGCGGCGAGCGGCGCGCCCGTCTCCGCCAGCAACGCCTGCATCGCGCGGTGTCCGGGCACACGCAAAGCAATCGTATCGAGCCCCGCCGTCGCGATGCTGGCAACAGGGCAGTCCGCTGTGCGCGGCACGACCAAAGTCAACGGCCCCGGCCAGAAACGCTCGGCCAAGCGGCGTTCGATCACACCGAATTTCCCCAAAAGCTCGGCGGCAGCGAGGTCGGGCACATGCACGATCAGCGGATTGAAGTCGGGCCGTCCCTTCGCCGCATAAATGCGCGCCACCGCCTCGGCATTGCGCGCATCGGCGGCGAGGCCATAAACCGTCTCGGTCGGCACCGCGACCGGCTGCCCCTCCCCGATCAGCCCCCCGGCGCGCGCCATTGCCTCCGCGCCGAAACGGCGGATATCGGTTGTCATGCGCGTTTGACCGTCAGCCATGCCGCGCTATAGCGCCCGCGCAACGATCTTTACCAGCAAAGTGTCCCGTCCATGACCTACACGCCGCCGATCACCGAACAGCTTTTCGTCCTCAACCATATCGCGCGCATCGACGCGATGGCCGCTCACGAGAAATTCGCCGCCGCGACCCCCGACATGATCGAGGCGATCGTCAACGGCATCGGCGAATTTGCGGCCGAGGTTTACGCTCCGCTCAACCGCGTCGGCGACGTGACCAATCCGAAATGGCAGGAGGGCGCCGTCACCATGCCGCCGGGCTTCAAGGAAGCCTATCAGCGGTTTGTTGACGCCGGATGGGGCAGCATCGACGGTCCCGAAGCCTATGGCGGCCAGGGCCTGCCCTTCACGCTCGCGACGGTGATTATCGAGGCGCTCGGCACCGCCGACATGGGTTTTACCCTTTGCAACATCCTGACCCCCGGCGCGATCCATGCGCTGATGGCCTATGGTACCGAGGAACAGCGTCAGACCTGGCTCCCGAACCTTGTTTCGGGCGCCTGGAACGGGACGATGAACCTGACCGAGCCTGCCGCGGGCAGCGACGTCGGCGCGCTGCGTTCGACCGCCGAAAAAGTGACCGAGGGCGAACATGCCGGGCTCTACAAGATCAAGGGCCAAAAGATCTTCATCACCTTCGGCGAGCATGATCTCACCGACAATATCGTCCATCTCGTTCTGGCGCGCACCCCCGGAGCGCCCGAGGGAACGCGCGGCATTTCGCTCTTCCTCGTCCCCAAATATCGCCTCGACGCCGACGGCAAGCCCGCGCATTCGAACGGCGTCCATTGCGCCTCGATCGAGCATAAGCTCGGCATCCACGGCTCGCCGACCGCCGTGATGGTCTATGGCGAGGACGAGGATTGCCTCGGCGAGATCGTCGGCGACGAAATGGGCGGGATGCGCGCGATGTTCGTGATGATGAACAATGCGCGGCTGATGGTCGGCTGTCAGGGCGTCCAGATCGCCGAACGCGCGACGCAACAGGCGCAGCGCTTCGCCGCCGAACGCATCCAGTCGTCGCTCGCGGGCTCGCCCGACCGCACCCCGGTGACGATCGACCAGCATCCAGACGTCCGCCGCATGTTGTGGCGGATGCGCGCCCAGACCGAGGCCGCACGTGCGCTCGTCTATTATGCGTCGGCGCAGATCGATTTCGGCAAGCTCGGCGACGAAGCCGCCGCGATGCGCGCCGAAATCCTCATTCCCTTGGTCAAGGCGCACGCGACCGACATCGGCTGCGAAGTTGCAAGCCTTGGCATTCAGGTGCATGGCGGCATGGGCTTCATCGAGGAAACCGGCGCCGCACAGCATTATCGCGACGCGCGCATCGCGCCGATCTACGAAGGCACCAACGGCATTCAGGCCGCCGATCTTGTCGGGCGCAAGCTTGGCATGGCGGGCGGCGATCTCGTCCGCGGCCTGATCGACGACATTGCGCATGGCGCCGCCGATTTCCCCGAACTGCAGCAACTCGTCGACGCGTGCCGCGCGGTCACCGACTGGATGGTCGGCGCGGCGACCGCCGACCGGCTCGCGGGGAGCTATCCCTATCTCACCATGCTCTCGACCGCGACCTGCGGCTGGCTGATGGCGCTGCAGAACAAGGCGGCCCGCGCCGCGCTCGACGAAGGCAGCGGCGACAGGGCGTTCCTCGAAGCGAAGATCGCCTCGACGCGCTTCTATCTGCAGCAGATCGTCCCCGCCGCGACGGGCCTCGCCGCTTCGGCGCTTGCCGGCGACGCCGTGCTCGAACCGCTGCCCGCGATCGCGTGACAATCTCGTCGCCCTCGCGAAGGCGGGGGCGACAGCCGCTGAAACCGCGGGGTTACGGCCTTGATTAACGCGATGATAACCATCTGAGACTAGGCACGACTGGCAATTGCTGGAGACGTGCGTGCCCATCCCGGTCAAAAGTCTGATTATCAGCTGGCGAACGATCGCGTTATCGCTTCTGCTCAGCGTGGTCGTCGGCTACGCCGCCGTGAGCGAGCCGATCGATCGCGTGCTGGAATCTGCGATCGGCCGCGTTGCCTGGAGACCGGTTTCGGGCGATATCGTCGTCGTTGCACTCGACGACGAGACGCTCGAACAGGTCGCTGATCGCGATTTTTCGATGACGCGGCATGCGCAGTTGGTTGACGCGATCAACAGAGCCGGCGGCAGGCGCCTGTTCATCGATTTCACCTATGACCGGCGCGAAAAGGACGCCGATTTTCCTTTGCTGACTGCAGCGGTCAAGCGGATGGGGGACCGAGCGGTCCTCGCCGTTGCGGCGAAATCGGCGCGCAGCGACCGTAGCGAACTGGCTCGCTTTCCCAGTCCATCTTTCGGCACCGCCGTCCAGATCGCCTGCATCGGGTGGGAATATGAACTTTGGCAAGTCTGGCGCGTGCCGATCACCTTGGATGTCAACGGACGCAGGATCCCCAGCTTTTCGTCACTGCTCGCCAACCGACGGTCGAAAGAGGCGGGCGTCTACGCGCTGGATTATTCGTACCAGACGGATTCGATCGCACAATATAGCGCCCGCGACGTTCTGTCCGGCAAGGTGTCACGCGAACTTTCGGGCCGCGACGTCATTTTCGCACCGACTGCCACAGAATTTCAGGACAGCCACTATTTGCCCGGCCACGACCGCGTACCCGGCGCGTTCATTCATATAATCGGCGCCGAAACGCTGAAGCGCGGCATGCCCGTCGATATTGGCTGGCTACCTCCGCTGGTCTTCGCCGCAATCATGCTGTTTGGCGCCACCGCCTTCCGCCGCGCTCGCCGTTTCAATCTGGTCGCGACGCTCACCGTGGTTGTGCTGATCGCGTGCAAAATCCTTCTGACGACAATCTTGATCAGCAGCTCGATTGGTGCCGCCCTGTTTCTCGTTGCGACGATCAGCGCAAACGTGTCTCGCACCAGCCGTCGCCGCTCTGCCCAGCACGAGAATCCGGTTTCGGGCCTCCCCAACTTCGAAGCGCTGCGTTCGCAGACGCCGTTCAGCAGCGCGACCGTCGTCGCGGCCAAGGTCGTCAATTTCGAAGATCTCGCGGCCTTCATTCCCGGCGATGGCATCAGCAAGCTGGTCGAACAGGTCACCCGCCGCCTCCAGCTCGCTTCGCAGGGTACGACGCTCCACCACGATCTCGACGGCACTTTTGCCTGGCTTGTTCCCTATTATCAGCACAGCCAGATCGAGGGTCAACTCGCGGGCCTCGCCGCGCTGTTCAACGCCCCGCTGACGATCGGCGAGCTGCGCGTCGACGTCGCGATCGCCTTCGGGGTCAATGACGAGTTCGAAGGCTCGAACGCCCAGCGCCTCGCCGCGGCGCTCGTCGCCGCCGAGCGCGCCATCCGCACGCGCTCACTATGGACCAAATATACGTCGCGCCAAAAGGAAGATGCCGGCTGGCAGCTCTCCTTCCATTCGCAGCTCGAAGATGCGTTGACCGGCGGCGACATCTGGGTTGCCTTCCAGCCGCAATATGAGATTGCGACGAACAAGCTCGTCGGTGTCGAAGCGCTCGCGCGCTGGACGCATCCGACGCGCGGCCCGATTCCGCCCGACGAATTCATCGTCCAGGCCGAAAAGAGCCAGGACATTTACCGTCTCACTCTGTTCGTCATGGATCAGGCGATCCGTTCGGCGGCACAGCTTCACGAACGCGGCGTCGACATCAATATGTCGGTGAACCTGTCGGCCAGCCTGCTCGACCACAGCGACCTTGTCGGCACGATCCGCGTCATGCTCACCGCGCACCATCTGCCGGCCGAAATATTGACGATCGAAATCACCGAAACCGCCCAGATCGAAAACAGCCGACAAGCGCGCCAGACACTCGCACAGCTCCGGCGCACCGGCATTCGCCTGTCGATCGACGATTATGGCACCGGCCAGTCAAACCTCGAATATCTCACCGAGATCGAGGCGGACGAAATCAAGATCGACAAGCGATTCGTTATGACCATGCGCGATTCGCAACGGAACCTCGAAGTCGTCAAATCGACAATCGATCTGGCGCATCGTTTGGGCGCCGTCGCGGTCGCCGAAGGCATCGAAGACGGTGAAACCATGGCGCTTCTCCGCGAACTCGGCTGCGATGTCGGACAAGGGTATCATCTTGGAAAACCACAACTGTTTTCCGAACTCGCGACGACGCTCATCTCCTCCCGCCAGAACCGCACCGGATAACCGCCAAAACGGCAGCAACAAACATAGTTAAGACTCGATTTACCATTTCTATTAAGGTATATGCTCCGTTAACTGTTCTGTATGGGCAGTGCCACAGGAGATCTGAAATGGGTTGGTTTTGGAAATTTCTGGGTGGCGGCGGCACCGGTAACGGTGGCGGTCAGGCCTAACTCAGAATCAAGATAAAGCAGGGGCTCCGGCATCGCCGGGGCCCTTTCTTTTTGCCCGGCGGGCGCGCGATGCCCGCGGCACAATGATCTGACATCGAGGTACGTTTCGCCCTTCGGCGGGGATCGCTGGCGCGCGCCTTCGCGCCACGCCCCGCACCCCAAAAAAAATTCTGTTTTCGACCCGCTTGGGCCGATCGCGGCGGAAACCCGCAGAAAGGCTGGCGCGAGGCCTTCGGCTCGTGCATCAGCCGCGACGAAGCGAATCAAATTATCGACGAGTTGAGTCGCTGATCTGTCATTTACCGTCTTGCATCGTCGCGCCGACGTGGCACTATAGGTGGTGGGTCAACCACGGGGGCACCCCAATAATTGGTATCAGGCTGTAAATGGCGGTTTTCCGTCGTCCATCGCATATGGACACGGGAAAACCCCTCTTGCGCCCAAAAAAGATGCCACGGGCGCGCGTTTAAATGCTAAGACCGGGGCTTCGCCCTGAGTCGAACAAGACGGGAACAAGACGCGCCGCGTGCGCGTTCAGATCGAGGGCGAATTAGATGGATTTTCGGGAAACGGAACAGGTGGAGACGAGCGACGTGGCGACGATGGAACTGACGAAAAATGATGCGCCCGCGGTTGGCGAATCGGCGGCGCCGACGGCCAAGCTCAACGACAGCAACGAGGCGAAGGTTCACGCGCGTCGATTCGACGTCGTGACCGACAAGAGCCGCGATGCGCTGCTCACCGACTTCGGCAAGGAAACGCTCGAAGACCGCTATCTGCTTCCCGGCGAATCCTATCAGGATCTCTTCGCGCGCGTCGCGTCGGCCTATGCCGACGATCAGGAGCACGCCCAGCGTCTTTACGATTATATCTCGAAACTCTGGTTCATGCCCGCCACCCCCGTGCTGTCGAACGGCGGCACCGGCCGCGGCCTGCCGATCAGCTGCTATCTCAATTCGGTCCCCGACAGCCTCGAAGGCATTGTCGAGACGTGGAACGAGAATGTCTGGCTCGCCTCGCGCGGCGGCGGCATCGGCACCTATTGGGGCAGCGTGCGCGGCATCGGCGAGCCGGTCGGCCTCAACGGCAAGACCAGCGGCATCATCCCCTTCGTCCGCGTGATGGACTCGCTCACCCTCGCCATCTCGCAGGGTAGCCTCCGCCGCGGTTCGGCCGCCTGCTATCTCGACATCAGCCACCCGGAGATCGAGGAGTTCCTCGAAATCCGCAAGCCGTCGGGCGACTTCAACCGCAAGGCGCTGAACCTCCACCACGGCGTGCTGATCACCGACGAGTTCATGGAAGCCGTCCGCGACGGCCGGGAATTCAATCTCCGCTCGCCCAAGGATCAGAGCGTCCGCGGCAGCGTCGATGCGCGCTCGCTGTTCCAGAAGCTCGTCGAAACGCGCCTCGCAACGGGCGAGCCCTACATCATCTTCATCGACCAGGTGAACCGCATGATGCCCAAGCATCACCGCGATCTCGGCCTCAAGGTCACCACCTCGAACCTGTGCAGCGAAATCACGCTGCCCACCGGCCGCGACCATCTCGGCAATGATCGCACCGCGGTCTGCTGCCTCTCGTCGCTCAACCTTGAGACCTGGGACGAGTGGAACGGCGACAAGGGCTTCATCGAAGACGTGATGCGCATGCTCGACAACGTCCTTCAGGACTATATCGACCGCGCCCCGCCCGAAATGGCGCGCGCCAAATATAGCGCCAGCCGCGAACGCTCGGTCGGCCTCGGCGTGATGGGCTTCCACAGCTTCCTCCAGGCACGCGGCCTGCCCTTCGAAGGCGCGATGGCGAAATCGTCGAACCTGCGCGTCTTCAAGCATATCCGCGCGCAGGTCGATCAGGCGTCGATGCTCCTCGCCAAGGAACGCGGCCCCTGCCCCGACGCCGCCGATCAGGGCGTGATGGAGCGCTTCAGCTGCAAGATGGCGATCGCGCCGACCGCGTCGATCAGCATCATCTGCGGCGGCACCAGCGCGTGCATCGAGCCGGTGCCCGCGAACATCTACACGCACAAGACGCTCTCGGGCAGCTTCTCGATCCGCAACCCGCATCTCGAAGCGCTGCTCGTCGACAAGGCGAAGAACAGCGACAATATCTGGAACTCGATTCTGGAAAAGGGCGGCAGCGTCCAGCATCTCGACTTCCTGTCGCAGGACGAAAAGGACTGCTACAAGACCAGCTTCGAGATCGACCAGCGCTGGCTGCTCGAACTGTCGGCCGACCGCACGCCCTATATCGATCAGGCGCAGTCGCTGAACCTGTTCATCCCCGCCGACGTCGAGAAATGGGATCTGCTCATGCTCCACTATCGCGCGTGGGAACTCGGCATCAAATCGCTCTATTATCTCCGCTCGAAATCGGTACAGCGCGCCGGCTTCGCGGGCGGGGTCGAGGCCGACAACACCGCCGAAGCGCCGGTCTACGACCTGCAGACGACCGATTATGACGAATGTCTGGCCTGCCAGTAAGCTAGCGCGCAGCCTGTTCCCCGGCGCAAGCCGGGGCCCAGCGCGCCCTTACGCCAAGCCCGACTGGACCCCGGCTTTCGCCGGGGCACATGCAACAAGATCAAAGCCCGAGGATAGCCCGCAATGCCCCTTCTAGAAGCCCGCAAGACCTACAAGCCCTTCGAATATCCGTGGGCGTTCGATTTCTGGAAGCGTCAGCAGCAGATCCATTGGGTTCCCGAGGAAGTGCCGCTGGGCGAGGATTGCCGCGATTGGGCGCAAAAGATCAGCGATCATGAGCGCAACCTGCTCACGCAGATTTTCCGCTTCTTCACGCAGGCCGATATCGAGGTGCAGGATTGCTACCACGACAAATATGGCCGCGTGTTCAAGCCGACCGAAATCAAGATGATGCTGACCGCGTTCAGCAACATGGAAACCGTGCATATCGCGGCCTATTCGCACCTTCTCGACACGATCGGCATGCCCGAAAGCGAATATGGCATGTTCCTCGAATATGACGAGATGCGCGCCAAGCACGACTATATGCAGCAGTTCGGCGTCGACAATGACGAGGATATCGCGCGCACCCTCGCGATGTTCGGCGGCTTTACCGAGGGGCTTCAGCTGTTCGCCAGCTTCGCGATGCTGATGAACTTCCCGCGCTTCAACAAGATGAAGGGCATGGGCCAGATCGTCAGCTGGTCGATCCGCGACGAAAGCCTCCACTGCGAAGGCATCATCAAGCTGTTCCACGCCTTCACCAAGGAACGCGACTGCCTGACCAAGGCGGTAAAGGAAGACATTATCGACACCTGCCAGAAAACGGTGCGGCTCGAGGATGCATTCATCGACCTCGCGTTCGAACAGGGCCCCGTCCCCGGCATGACGCCGAAGGAAATCAAGCGCTACATCCGCTACATCGCCGACTGGCGCCTTGGGCAGCTCGGCTTCGCGCCGATCTACATGATCGAAGAGCATCCGCTGCCCTGGCTCGCCCCGCTGCTCAACGGCGTCGAGCACGCCAATTTCTTCGAAACGCGCGCGACCGAATATAGCAAGGGCGCGACGCGCGGCGAATGGAACAATGTCTGGTCCAGCTTCGACAATCGCAAGAAAGCCAAAGCGAACGACGACACCGCCCCGGTGATCGCCGCCGAAACCGACGGCGACGACATGTTCAAACAAGCAGGCATCGCCGCCGAATAACATTGCTCCCCTCCCGCCTGCGGGAGGGGCTGCGGAAGGGCATGTAGCGAAGCGCCAGTCCCCCGTGACAGCCCTCGTGACAGGCCCTCCCCTGGCCCCTCCCGCGATTGGGAAGGGGATTTCGACCACCCCGCCGCCGGCGCACGATGCAGCCGCGCCTCGGGCACCCGCGCGCGAATCTTCGCCGCGAAGCTCCGCAGGCACACCTCGCTCGCCCCGATCGGCCCGGCGGTGTAGCTCGACGACGCCATCCCCTGCTGCACGCGCTCGATCAGCCACGTATCCTCGGCATTGACCACGCGATTGATCCGCCAATTGGCGTAGCGCACCAGCCGCATCTCGCGCCGCGCGTCGGGCAGCGCGAACACCATCTCACGCAGCAGCGACACGGTC
>JAURVS010000087.1 GCA_030655355.1 Sphingopyxis sp. | reverse complement strand
GGCGGCACTGGCCGCAATGGCACAGCACCGCCTCGTTGATTGGGCCCGACAATGTGTATCGTGTCGCACCGCAAAGGCACGAAGCCGACAGCATCACGCTGCCTTTTTCGCCTGACGATATTTGTGGAGCAAAGGCTCGGTGTAACCCGACGGCTGCGTTACGCCTTCGAAGATCAGCGCGCGCGCGGCCTCCCAGGCGATGCCATCGGGCGTGAGCTTTTCATAAAGCGCATCGCCAGCGTTCTGCGCATCGACCTTGGTGGCCATGCGCGCCAGTGCAGCGTCGACCTGTTCGGGGGTGCAGACGCCGTGGAGCAGCCAGTTAGCGAGCGCCTGGCTGGCGATACGCAGCGTTGCGCGGTCTTCCATCAGGCCGATATCGTCGATGTCGGGCACTTTTGAGCAGCCGACCCCCTGATCGATCCAGCGCACGACATAGCCAAGGATGCCCTGGCAATTATTGTCGAGTTCGCGGGTGATTTCGGCCTCGCTCCAGTTGCGGCCGGTGGCGACGGGGATGTTGAGCAAGCGATCGAGCGACGGCACCGCTTCGCCCGCAATCTCCCGCTGCCGCGCGAACACGTCGACGGCATGATAATGCAGCGCGTGGAGCGTCGCGGCGGTCGGCGACGGAACCCATGCGGTGTTTGCACCCGATTTCGGATGGCCGATCTTCGCTTCGAGCATCGCTTTCATGAGGTCGGGCATCGCCCACATGCCCTTGCCGATCTGCGCCTTGCCGCTGAGACCGCACGCAAGGCCAATGCGGACGTTGCGATCCTCATAGGAGGCGATCCAGTCGCTCGCCTTCATCTCGCCCTTCGGTATCATCGGACCCGCGCGCATCGACGTGTGAATCTCGTCGCCGGTGCGGTCGAGGAAGCCGGTGTTGATGAAGACGATGCGGTCCTTCACCGCGTGGATACACGCAGCGAGGTTGGCGCTGGTGCGGCGCTCCTCGTCCATCACGCCGACCTTCATCGTGTGGCGCGACAGGCCCAGCATATCCTCGACAGCGTCGAACAGCCGGTCGGTGAAGCCGCATTCTTCGGGGCCATGCTGCTTCGGCTTGACGATATAGATGCTGCCAGCGCGGCTGTTTGTCAGCGTGCCAAGCCGCTTCAGGTCATGAAGCGAGCAGAGGCTGGTGATCACCGCGTCGCACAGCCCCTCGGGCGCTTCGGCGCCGCCGGGCAGCTTGATCATCGGGGTCGTCATCAGATGGCCAACGTTGCGGACGAACATCACGCTGCGGCCGTGGAGGGTGAATGCTTCGCCCGACGGCGAGGTCCATGTCCGGTCAGGCTCCATGGCGCGAGTCACCGTCTTTCCGCCCTTGGCGAAGCTTTCGGTCAGATCACCGCGCATCAGGCCGAGCCAGTTGGTGTAGCCGAGCGCCTTGTCCTCGCCATCGACCGCCGCGACCGAATCCTCAAGATCGATGATCGTCGTCAGCGCCGATTCGAGCACGACATCGGCGATGCCCGCGGGGTCGGTTTTGCCAATCGCGCTTGCCTGATCGATGACGAGTTCGATGTGCAAACCATTGTGTCGAAGGAGGATTCCGTCCGGCTTGCTCCCGACCCATTGCGCCGGATCGGCGAGCGTGAGCTGGCCGCCCGGCCAGTCGGCCCAGCTTCCCGATGCGAGCGGCACGGCTTCGTCGAGGAACGCCTTCGCCCGCGCGATCACCGCGGCGCCGCGATCAGCGTCATATCCGCCCGACCGAGCGGGCGGCGCGTCGAGCGCGTCGGTGCCATAAAATGCGTCGTAGAGGCTGCCCCAACGCGCATTGGCAGCGTTGAGCGCAAAGCGCGCATTGAGCGCGGGAACGACGAGTTGCGGTCCCGCCATTGTTGCGATTTCAGGATCGACATTCTGCGTCCCGATCTGGAACGTGGCGGGTTCGGGGACGAGATAGCCGATCTCATGCAGGAAAGCCTGATAGCCGGCGGCGTCATGCGCCTTTCCGGCGCGCGCTTCGTGCCAGTCGTCGATCTGCGCCTGCAGATCCTCGCGCTTCGCCAGCAAGGCCGCGTTTTCGGGCGCGAACTTGCCGAGCAAGGCCGCGAAATCGTTCCAGAATTTGGCGGCGTCGAGTCCGGTGCCGGGCAGCGCGCGCGCCTCGATAAAGTCGGCGAGACGCGAATCGACGGACAGGCCGGAACGATCGAGAAATTCGGTCATGTAAGCACCCTCTGGTCGGCGCGACTGCGCCAGTGGACCCGGGGAGGAAAGGGCCGCCGCCCTATGCCGCGATTGGTTTCGATTGGCAATGGGTCCTTTCCAAGGCTGTCCGCGTAGTTTATGCTGCGACGCACAACATAAGATAGTCTCTCCCCAGAACGGCCTTTGAACTTATGGATGATACACGACTCAAATTGATGGAAGCCATTGCCCGGAAACGAAAAGTGACTGCGCATTATAATGGCCAGATCCTGACGCTGGCGCCGCATCTGCTATTCGAACGGCGCGGCGACCTGTTCGTGAGCGCGCTCAATCTGAACAAGAATTGGCGCTCGGACGAAGACCCGCGGCTGGGTCATTTCAAGCTTGGCGGCCTCGCTTCGATCGAGTTGATCGAAGAGACGTTCGACCCCCTGCCCAATTTTGAGGCTGCGGCGCCGCACGATGAGGACACTCCCCTTCTCGCCGTCTGAGGCGGCTTCGGCCTAGCGAACAGATTCTCGCTCGCTGGGGGTGCAAAAGGCCCTCGCCGGTCGCTATAGGCGGAGGATGAACAGCCTCACCGCTACCGAAAATGCCACGCTGGACCATGCGGCCGACGCGCCGATGCTGGGCCAGGTCGAGCGTTGGGCGGCGGTCAACAGCGGCACGGGCAATCTGCCGGGACTGAAAACCGTCGCGGGCCTGCTCGCCGATGCCTTTGCGGGCCTGCCCGGCGAGGTCCGGCTGGTTGCTGCCGACCCCGTCGAAAGCGTCGACAGCGCGGGCGGCGTCAATATCATCGAGCGCGGCGACCATCTGCATGTGCGGGTCCGGCCCGAGGCGCCCGTGCAGTTGCTGCTGACCGGACATATGGACACTGTATTCGCCGTCGACCATCCGTTCCAGACGTTGAAATGGCTGGAAGACGGGGTTCTGAATGGCCCTGGCACCGCCGACATGAAGGCGGGAATCTCGGTCATTCTCGCCGCGCTGACTGCGCTCGAAGCATCGCCGCTTGCAAACCGCGTCGGATATGATGTGATGATCAACAGCGACGAGGAAACGGGCAGCCAGGCTTCGGCAAGGCTGATCTCAGAGCTGTCGAAGGGCAAGACCGCAGCGCTGACCTATGAACCCGCACTGCCCGACGGGACGCTGGCCGGAGCGCGGCCGGGCAGCGGCAATTTCTCGGTGATCGTCCACGGCCGCGCGGCGCATGCCGGGCGCAACCCGCAGGATGGGCGCAATGCGCTGCTCGCCGCCGCCGATCTGGCGCTGCAGCTGGGCGCGCTCAAGTCCGATACGCTCAAGGTCAATCCGGCGAAGATCGACGGCGGCGGGCCGAATAATATCGTCCCCGACAGCGCCATCCTGCGCGTCAATATGCGCCCGTCGACCCCCGACGCGATGGCGGCCGCCGAGGCCGCGATGCGCGATGCGATTGCCGCCATATCGCGCGAGCATGACGTGCATTGTCATGTCCACGGCGGCTTTAACCGCCCGCCCAAACCGCTCGACCCCGCGGCGACGCGACTGTTCGAACTGGTGCGCGATTGCGGCGCAGCGCTTGGCCTGCCCCCGATCAGCTGGAATGCGACCGGCGGCGTGTGCGACGGCAATAATATCGCGGCGTGCGGGATTCCCGTCGTCGACACGATGGGGCCGCGCGGCGGCGCGATTCATTCGTCGGATGAATTTCTGATCGTCGACAGCCTCGCCGAACGCGCGCAACTGTCGGCACTTGCAATGATAAGAATAGCGGAACGGGGGACTGTGTGAATTATGTGATCCGGGCGGCGAAGCCGGGCGATCTTCAGAGCATTTACGAAATGGCGAAGCTGACCGGTGGCGGCTTCACCAACCTGCCCCCCGACAAGAAGGCGCTGCGGACGAAGCTTGAGCGCGCGCAGGCGGGATTTGATTCGGAAAAGGAATATCCGGCCGACGAACTCTATCTGATGGTGCTGGAAGATCTCGACAGCGGCGAAGTGCGCGGCACCTGTCAGATCTTTGGTCAGGTCGGCCAGCGCTGGCCCTTTTATTCGTACCGCATCGGCACCGACAGCAAGCATAGTGAGCAACTCGACCGCACCTTCCATGCGCAGGTGTTGATGCTGAGCAACGACCTCAACGGCGCGAGCGAGGTCGGCGGGCTGTTTCTGCATCCCGCAGCGCGCGCCGGCGGGCTCGGCCTGTTGCTCGCACGGTCGCGCTATCTGTTCATCGCGCGCCATCGCCCGCGCTTTGGCGACCGCATCCTCGCCGAGTTGCGGGGCGTGATCGACGAGGCAGGCGGATCGCCCTTCTGGGACGGCGTCGCGGGCAAATTCTTCGGGATGAATTTCCAGGAAGCCGACCAGTTCAACGCCGTACACGGCAATCAGTTCATCGCCGACCTGATGCCCAAGCATCCCGTCTATATCGCGATGTTGAGCGACCATGCACGCGGCGTGATCGGCGTGCCACATCCGACTGGGCGCGCCGCGATGCGAATGCTCGAAAATGAGGGCTTCGCGTTCGAAAATTATGTCGACATCTTCGATGGCGGCCCGACGATGACCGCGCGCACCGATCAGGTCGCCAGCATCCGCAATGCAAAGCATGTCGAGGTGACAAGCGTGGGTGATGGCGGCGAGGACGCACTGATCGCGACGGGTCGTCTTGTCGACTTCCGATGCTGCTTCGGCAAGGTCGGCGCGGACGGAATGATCGATTCCGAAACCGCCCGCATATTGAACATTGGCAAGGGCGACGCGATCAGCTGGATCGGACGTTAAACTCATCTGCCATCCCGGCTTTTTCTGGGCCATATTGAACAAAAAGACGGAAGGGAGCCGTCACGCTCATGCTCACCGAAATCAATTTCGACGGGATCATCGGCCCGAGCCATAATTATGCCGGGCTCAGTCGCGGCAACATCGCGTCGGCGAGCAATGCCGGTGACGTGTCGCAGCCGCGCGCTGCGGCGCTTCAGGGCATCGACAAGATGCGGCACAATCTGGCGCTCGGATTGCCGCAGGGCTTCTTTATGCCGCTCGACCGGCCCGACGCGCCATGGCTCGCGACGCTCGGCACGACGCTTGAGGATGCCGAGGGCCATTTGCGCGCGCAGGCCTGGTCGGCATCGTCGATGTGGGCTGCCAACGCCGCGACCGTCTCCCCTGCTCCCGATAGCTCAGACGGCAAATGCCATCTGACCGTCGCGAACCTCGTCACCATGCCGCACCGCAGTCATGAATGGCCGGGCACGCTGGCGCAGCTTCGCCTCGCCTTCGCCAACCCGGCCTTTGCCGTCCATTCCCCGATCCCCGCGCCGTTCGGCGACGAGGGCGCGGCCAACCATATGCGGCTGTGCAGCGGGCATGAGGGGCAAGGCGTCGAAATCTTCGTCTATGGCGTCAGCGGCGGCCGCTTCCCGGCGCGCCAGCATCTTGATGCATCGAAAGCGATCGCGCGCCACCATCGGCTCGATCCGAACCGCACGCTTTTCATTCGCCAGTCGGATACGGCGATTCAGGGCGGCGCGTTCCACAATGACGTCGTCGCGGTCGCGAACGAGCATGTGCTGTTCACGCATGAGAGCGCATTCGAGGACCGCGACGGAGCGCACGCCGAAATCCGCGCCGCCTTCCCCGCAGTCGAGATCGTCGAAGTGCCCGCCAGCGCGGTGAGCCTGCCCGAAGCGATCAAATCCTATCTCTTCAACGCGCAACTCGTGAGCCTGCCCGATGGCGGCGGCATGGGCCTAGTCGTGCCGACCGAGGCGCAAGCCATCGCGCCCGTGTGGCAATGGCTGGAGGCGCATGTCGCGGGCAACGGACCGATCCGGCGCTTGCTGCCCGTGAACGTCCGCCAGTCGATGGCGAATGGCGGCGGCCCCGCTTGCCTGCGCCTGCGCGTCGTCGCCGACCCCGCGACGGTCGATCCGCGCTTCATGGCGGACGAGGCGAAACTCGACGCCATCGCCGATGTCGTGGCTCGGCACTGGCCCGAGGCGATTGCGCCCGGCGACCTCGCCTCCGCCGCACTGGCTTCCGACGTTCGCAAGGCGCGCGCCGCGCTGCTGGCCCATCTCGACCTGAGCGAGCTCGGCTGATTACATGACAGGCCATATCCATTGAAAATTCGCGAGTTGATCGACACCGCGCCCGTTCCGGGCGGAGGCGAACTGCGCTTGTACCAGCGCGGGGATGATTTCATCATCGTCATCGACCGCGATGAATTGATGAGCAGCCGGATGAGCGGGTCCGAAGAAGCACTTGCGCAGATGAGCTGCGACCGGCTGCGGAGCGCCAAAGCGGCGCATCTGCTGATTGGCGGCTATGGCATGGGCTTTACCCTGCGCGCGGCGTTGGCGGCGCTCGGTGCCGATGCGAAGGTCACCGTGGCCGAACTCGTCCCCGCGATCATCGACTGGGCGCGCGGTCCGATGGCGCATCTCGCCGAGGGATGCCTCGAGGATCCGCGCGTCGAGCTGGCGATCGGCGATGTCGCGGCGGCGATCGCATCGGCGACGCGACGCTATGACGCCATATTGCTCGACGTGGATAACGGTCCCGATGGGCTGACACATCCCGCGAACGACCGGCTTTATTCCGCGGCAGGCTTGGCGGCGGCGAAGGCTGCGCTGAAGCCCGGCGGTATCCTCGCGATCTGGTCGGCGGCGCCCGATCCGAAATTTGCCCGCCGGTTGTCGGTGTCTGGGTTTCAGGTCGAAGAGGTCGGCGTGCGGGCGCGGAGCAATGGCAAGGGGCCGCGGCACGTGATCTGGTTTGCCAGGGCGGCGTAACCCGCGTCGTCCTTCAAAGGCAGGGGACGAGCAGATAGCGTCGGTCTGAATCGTCATTGCGAGCGAAGCGAAGCAATCCAGAGCGGTTTACGCACACTCTGGATTGCCGCGTCGCTTCGCTCCTCGCAATGACGAGGCCGATCAAGCAAGCTTCGCTGCCCTTCCCGCCTGCGGGATGAGCAATATTCCCCCACCTCAAAACACCCATCCCCTTGCGCTTTTCTGTCGAATTAACTTACAGTTTACCATGTTCGCGGCGCAGCGAATCCCTGATTTGCGCCATTGGCACGGCTCTTGCCTAGGATATGGTGATGCTGAAAAAGATCGGACGCCTGTTCGTTATCAAGACACGCTTCGAAGCGTGCCTCATCATCTATGCACTTGCGATGGGCGCGATGGCGCGCGGGATGACCTATCTTGATCATTATCCCGGAGTGGGCGGCAAGCTGTTGCTGCTCGCCTGCACGGGCTCGGTGTTCCTCGCTGGCGCCAAGATCTTCGACTGTCTGCGCTTTGAACAAGCAGCAGCCGCTGCTGCAAAACCGGCAGAATAACGCCCCCAGCCTTTCGTCTGTCTTCAGGATATGCGAAGGCCGATGGCATGAGCAGGATCAGCGGCCGACCGGCCATCAGCACCGAGCATGTTTATGGACTGACCCTACGGGTCGCGCGATGGCGTGAGGGGTCACCCGGCACGCCGCTGTTGTTCCTGAATGGCATCGGTGCCGATATCGCCGCCGCCGCGCCGTTGCTCGCGCAGATTCATGGCCGCGAAGTCTGGACGCTCGATATGCCGGGCGTCGGCGGATCGCCCGATGCGCTGCTCCCTTATGGCGCGCCGACCATCGCCGCGGTGGTTATGGAAATCGCTGACCGGCTGGGCCACAAGATTGTCGATCTGGCCGGATTCAGCTGGGGCGGCGCGCTGGCCCAGCAGATCGCAATCCAGTTTCCGGGGCGGGTTCACCGGTTGCTGTTGATGGCAACGACGCCGGTGATGGGCGCGCCGGGTATCGGCTGGGCCGCGATGTTCGATGACGACATGCTGGCGAGCGGGCTCAAGGTTCAGACCGCAACGCCGCTGGGCATCGCCTATCAGACCGCAGCGATGGCAGGTTGGTCAAGCATGGGCTTTCTGTCGGGGCTCAAAAAGCTGCCGACGCTGATCCTGATGGGCGAGCAGGATGGCGTGATGCCCGCCTGTTATGGTCAGATGCTGGCTGAACAGATTGACGGCGCGGTGCTGGAAGTGGTGCCCGGATCGCACCTCTTTCCCTTCACCCATGCCGCGTCCATTTCGGCGCGGATCAGCGCGTTTCTGGATCTGCCCGAGACGTCGGCACAAGCCGCCGCTTGAGGAAGTCGGCGATCGCAGCGGCGGTCGCGTCAGGCGCTTCCTCCATTGGCAAATGGCCGACGCCGGGCAACAGCACGACTTCCGAACCCGCAATCCGTTCGTTGAATGTCTGCGCCGCGCTGGGGTTGATCAGCTGGTCCTTGTCGCCGAACAGGATCAGCGTCGGCACCTTGATCTCGCCCACCTGCGCCGCCATCGCGGGTTCACGGTCCATGCGCGCGCGCAGCACCGTCGCTTCGCGATTGCCGGGGAAGCGCAGCAATTCCCAATAGCGGTCGATCATCTTGTCATCGACGATGGCCTGTTTCGCGACCGAACCGCGCAGCGATTGCTCGACCAGCATTCGCGGCGTGATCTGCGTCGCGAGCCAGCGGCCGAACGGATATTCGAGAACGCGGAAGCCGACATTCGACGGCGGCGCCTTCTCGCCTTTGCGAAGCGGCATCCCGGCGGCATCGATCAATAGCAGCGCATCGACGCGTTCGGGGTGATCGATCGCGTAGCGCCAGCTGACCCAGCCGCCCATCGAATTGCCGCCGAGGATGAAATGATCGAGCCCAAGCTTCGCCGCGACGACATCGACCGCGGCCATCATGCCTTCGGCCGAATAATCGGTGTCAGGCGTCGCGCCGGTGAGGCCGTGCCCCGGCAAGTCGAGCGTGACGACGCGATAATCCGCGCCAATCGTTCGCACCACCGGTTCCCACGTCTGCAGACTGCTGTTCGCTCCGTGGATCAGGATGATGGCGGGTCCTCCGCGCTCGCCCTGATCGCGATAATGAACTTGCTGCCCGGCGGGTCCCGCAACGAAAGCTCCAGCGGGTCCGCTATATTTCGCGATCATTTCGTCGCGGTCGGTATCCGATGTGCGCAGGATCAGGAAAGCCGCAAGGATCAGGATGATCGCACCTAGCGGAATCAGCACGCGCTTGCGCCGGAACATGTGTCGCCGCGGCGGCAACGGTTCGAAATCGTCGTCGTCGATTTTGGCCATCATACCCACCCCATCGTCGCCCGCACCCTAGCGCGAGCCCCCCGTTCGTCAATGCGTCCGCTATTCGTGGATCTTGCGCCGGAAGGTTTCGGGAAGGAAGATCAGCCCGACGATCAGGGTAAGCACGGCGAGCGTGACGGGATACCAGAGGCCATAATAGATATTGCCCGTCGCCGCGACCATTGCGAACGCGGTCGTCGGCAGGAAGCCGCCGAACCAGCCGTTGCCGATATGATAGGGCAGCGACATGGCAGTATAGCGGATGCGACTGGGAAACAGCTCGACGAGCAGCGCCGCGATCGGCCCATAGACCATCGTCACGAGCAGAACGAGGTAGAAGAGGATCGCGACCACGAGCGGCTTGTTGATCGCTTTCGGATCGGCCTTCGCCGGATATCCCGCCTCGGCGGTCGCAGCTGCGAGTTCCTTGCGGAAGCTGTCGGCGGCGGCGGCGCGGTCATTTTCGGCGAGGCGCCATGGTTCGGGCGCGATCAACACGCGCTGGCCGATCCGAACTTCCGCCGGCAGGCCGGTTATGCGGTCACGCGTGTGATTGCTGTAATTGACCCCGGCTTTGGCGAGCGCCGATTTGGCGATGTCGCAGCCGGTGCTTTCGAACTTTTCCTTGCCGACGGGATCGAACTGGAACGCACAGGCGTCGGGATCGGCGGTGACCGAAACCGCGGCCCGGAGCTGAGCCGAGGCCATGGCGGGGTTCGCGGCAGAGGTCAGCATCTGGAACGCCGGGAAATAGGTGATCGCTGCGAGCGCACAGCCCGCGAGAATGATCGGCTTTCGCCCGACCTTGTCGCTGAGCCAGCCGAAGAAAATGAAGAAGGGCGTGCCGAGCGCGAGCGCGATGGCGATCAGGATATTTGCCGTGGCGCCGTCGACCTTGAGCGTCTTTTCGAGGAAGAACAGCGCGTAGAATTGCCCGCTATACCAGACGACCGCCTGCCCCGCGACAGCACCGAATAGCGCGATGATCACCCATTTGAGATTTTCCCAGCGGCCGAAAGCCTCGGTCAACGGCGCTTTCGATGTCGTGCCTTCCTCCTTCATCTGTTTGAAGACGGGGCTTTCCTCAAGCTGGAGGCGGATCCACAGCGACACGCCGAGCAGGATCACTGAAATCAGAAACGGGATGCGCCAGCCCCAGTCGGCGAACGCCGCCTCGCCGATCGTCGAGCGGATTGCGATGACGACGCCGAGCGCCGCGAACAGGCCGAGAGTCGCGGTGGTCTGGATAAAACTGGTAAAGAGCCCGCGCTTACCCTCGGGCGCATGTTCGGCGACGTAGGTCGCCGCGCCGCCATATTCGCCGCCGAGCGCAAGTCCCTGAACGAGCCGCAGCACGACGAGCAGCACCGGCGCCGCAACCCCGATCGACGCATAGCTAGGGAGAACGCCGACGAGGAAGGTCGCGACCCCCATCAGGCCCATGGTGACGAGGAAGGTGTTCTTGCGCCCGACAAGGTCGCCAATGCGCCCGAAGAAAAGCGCGCCGAAGGGTCTTACGGCAAAGCCCGCAGCAAAGGCCGCGAGCGCGAAGATGAAGCCGGTGGTTTCGTTGACGCTCGAGAAGAATTGCGCCGAAATGATCGTCGCGAGCAGGCCGTAGAGGTAGAAATCATACCATTCGAAAACCGTGCCGAGCGACGAGGCCAATATGACCTTTCGTTCGCTCTGTCGGGTTTCGATGGTTGCCGTTGCGTCGCTCATCCGCTGCCCTTCGCCCATTATCGTTGGGCGAAGGGTCTAGCGGGTGTCAGCGGCGCGTCAACCGACGCGCTTCACCGCACTCTTGTGTGCGCCGACGCTCTTGTTGCGCGGACGGAAGCGACGCTTGCGCTGGCCTTCCGCGCCTTCGCCGGCGGCTGCGCCTTCGCGGCGCGGACCACGCTCGCCGCGCGGCTGGGCGCCATCGCGCTGGCGATGGGCGTCCTGACGCTGGCGATTGGGATCGCGCCCCTGGCTTCCGGTGTCGCGGGGACCTGCAACGGGCTTGGGCAAGTTGCGCACCATCTCGTTAAAATTCTCGGGCAGCGGCATCGGCTCGGACTTGCTCCGCGTGACGCGCTCGATATCCTTCATATACGGCCGCTCATCGGGTGCGATGAAGCTGATCGCCTTGCCCTCGGCGCCGGCGCGCGCGGTGCGGCCGATGCGGTGGACATATTGTTCGGGCACATTCGGGATTTCGAAATTGATGACATGGCTGACGCCCGACACGTCGATGCCGCGGGCGGCAATGTCGGTCGCAACGAGCAGCTTGATGTCGCCCGAGCGGAAAGCCTGCAGCGCGTGCGTGCGCTGCGACTGGCTCTTGTTGCCATGGATGGCCATCGCCTTGATGCCTGCGCCCGCAAGGTGGCGCACAACGCGGTCGGCGCCATGCTTGGTGCGGGTAAAGATCAGCGCGCGGTCGATGTCTTCGCTGGCGACGATCGAATGGAGCAGCGCCTGCTTTTCCTTCTGTTCGACGAAGGTCGCAAACTGGCTGATCTTTTCGACGGTCGTCGCGGCAGGCGTGACCGACACGGTGACTGGATCGTTGAGGAACTGTTCGGCGAGCCCGGCGATTTCCTTCGGCATCGTTGCCGAAAAGAACAGATTCTGGCGGCGCGACGGCAGCAGCTTGGCGACGCGGCGAAGCGAGTGGATGAAGCCCATGTCCATCATCTGGTCGGCTTCGTCGAGGACAAAGATTTCAACATCGTCGAGGCGCAATGCGCGCTGGTCAATCAGGTCGAGCAGACGGCCCGGCGTGGCGACGAGGATATCGACGCCGTTCGACAGGTCACGGATCTGCTTGTTGATCGGCACGCCGCCGAACACGGTCGAAACCGACAGCTTGGTAAAGCGGCCATAGTCGCGGCAGCTCTGCGCGATCTGCGCAGCAAGCTCACGCGTCGGCGCGAGCACGAGCATCCGGCAACCGCGCGGGGTCGGGCGATGCGGATAGGTCAGCAGGTGATGGATCGACGGCAGCGAGAAGCCGGCAGTCTTGCCGGTGCCGGTCTGCGCGATACCGCACAGGTCGCGGCCCTTCATCAGCGGCGGGATCGCCTGCGCCTGAATCGGGGTCGGGGTGGTGTAATCCTTGGCGGCAAGCGCGCGATTAATGTCGGCGTGCAGGCCAAAGTCGTTAAAAGTCGTCATAAAATACTCACAGTGGGCGACGCGCACAACGTCCGTTCGAATCGAACGAACGGCGCACGGCCGCGGGTTCGAAACGACCCGCGTGAAAGGGTGCCTCTGGGGACAAAGCGCTGGTCCGGCTCGTCCCGCGCCTGATTTGGGCGGGAAAATCACGCTGCCGGTGGTTACGGCGGATAGGCCCGCCATGCTGCGCTGCACAATATATGGCATAGCTTTCGCAATTTTGCAAGCCGGATACGAATGTATGTGTCGCGCGGCTTGTCGGGGCCGCTTTCTTTTTGCATCACAGGAAAAAGGGGGAGAGCAGCATGGCCGAGAAAATCATCGTCATCGACGAGGGGACGACCTCGACCCGAACGATGCTTTTTGCTGCCGACGGCACCCCGTTGGGCAGCGCGCAGCGCGAAATCCAGCAACATTATCCGGGCCCTGGCCTTGTCGAGCATGACGCCGCCGAAATCTGGGACGCCACGCTCGCCTGTACGCGCGAGATGATCGAACAGGCAGGCGGCGCAAGCCAGATCGCCGCAATCGGCATCACCAACCAGCGCGAGACGATCGTGTTCTGGGACCGCACGACGGGTGAACCGCTGGCACGGGCGATCGTGTGGCAGGATCGGCGCTCAGCGGCCGACTGCACTGCGCTGAAAGACGCGGACCATGAAGCGATGGTGCAGGAAAAGAGCGGGCTGCTACTCGACCCCTATTTTTCGGGGACCAAAATTGGCTGGGCACTGAAGAACTGGCCGCAGCTTCGCGAGGCTGGCGACCGGCTCGCGGTCGGGACAATCGAATCCTATCTCGTTTATCGCCTGACCGGCGGCGTGCATGTCACCGACGCGAGCAATGCGTCGCGCACGCTGTTGATGAATATCAACGGCAAGGGCGGCTGGGACGCCGACCTCTGCGATCTGCTCGGCGTTTCGATGAGCCTGTTGCCCGAAATTAGCGGGTGCACGACGACCGTCGGGACGACCGACCCTGCACTGTTCGGCGGCGCAATCCCGATTTGCGGCATGGCAGGCGATCAGCAGGCCGCGACGATCGGGCAGGCGTGCCTGTCGGCGGGGCAGACCAAGGCGACCTTCGGCACCGGCGCGTTCATTCTGTCGGCGAGTGGGACGACCCGTCCGCAGTCGGCGAACCGCCTGCTTGCCACCATACTCGTGCAGGAAGGCGATGTTCGTTCCTATGCGCTGGAAGGATCGGTTTTCGTCGCGGGCAGTCTGATCAAATGGCTGCGCGACGGGCTCGGGCTGCTGGCCAATGCGGGCGAGAGCGAGGGGCTAGCGCGGTCGGTGGCGGACAATGGCGGCGTCTATCTGGTCCCTGCTCTTACCGGACTCGGCGCGCCGCACTGGCGGCCCGATGCGCTCGCGGCGATATCGGGGCTGAACTTTGCGACGACCAAGGCGCATGTCGCGCGAGCGGCGCTGGAGGCGCAGGCCTATCAGGCGCATGACCTGAAATCGGCCTTCGCCGCCGACGGTGTCGATTGGGCCGAACTGCGCATCGACGGCGGGATGGCTGCGAATGACTGGATGGCGCAGGATTTGGCGGATATGCTGAACCTGACGGTCGAGCGGCCCGATTTCGTCGAAAGCACCGCATTGGGCGCCGCGATGCTCGCCGCCACCGGAGCGGGGCTCTATCCGAACCTCGCGAGCGCGGCGAAGGCGATGCGCGGTACCGCGACACGGTTCACCCCCGCGCTCGACGCGCAGAAACGCAAAACGCGCCTTGCGGGGTGGCAAAGCGCGCTTGCAAAAGTTTTGAGCGCTTAAGCCCCTCCTCATCAGAGAAGGGGTTGTAAGGCTTAGCGCTTGAGGGTGAGACCACCGAAACGCTTGTTGAACTTGGCAACCTGGCCCGCTGCGTCGAGCATGCGGCCGTTGCCACCGGTCCAGGCGGGGTGCGCGGTGGGATCGATTTCGAGCGTCATCGTGTCGCCCTCTTTGCCCCAGGTCGAACGCGTCTGATATTCGGTGCCATCGGTCATCTTGACGGTGATCATGTGATAAGCGGGGTGGACGTCTTTTTTCATGTCTCAAGCTCCTGTGCCGCTGGTTACCGACCAGCAGCGTGAGTTTTGTGCTTTCCCCGCTACGGGGCTCGCGAAGCGGTGGCCCCTAACGGTGAATGGGGGAAAATGCAACACCTCTCGCCTCGTCGTCCCGGACTTGATCCGGGATAACGGCATGGCGGTTTTGCCTAATCGCTCGGCGGATCGGCGATCATCGCGGTAAACTGGCATTCGGTCGCCAATTGGCCGCCCAGCATTGCCTTGCCTTCAAACTTGCAGATATTCCGCTTTGCCTGAAGGATGGTGACGTGGAGGTCTAGCAAGCAGCCGGGTTCGACGGGCTTGCGGAACTTCACTCCGTCGATACCCATGAAATAGACGAGCTTGCCCGAACCGCCGAGGCCCAGCGATTCGATCGCCAAAATGCCACCTGCCTGCGCCAGCGCCTCGACGATGAGA
>JAURVS010000086.1 GCA_030655355.1 Sphingopyxis sp. | reverse complement strand
ACGTTGAGCGTGCGTCCGGCGGCCGCTTCCATCAGCGCGCGCGCTTGCACCTTCAAGAGGCCCTCGCGCTCAAGTGCGAGGCGGAGCGCCCGCCAGCCCATCGCAGGATTTTCCTCCTGCGCGGTGTCGCCGACATTCATGTAAGGCAGCGCCTTGTCGCCGCCGATGTCGACGGTGCGAAAGATTACCGGCCGGTCGCCCGCCGCGTCGAGGATGTCGCGATACAGGCGTTGCTGACGGTCGCGCGAGGGCAGAGTGGCCGACACGAGAAACTGGAATTCGGTGCGGAACAGCCCGATGCCGCGCGCGCCGGTCAAGTCGAGCGCCGCAATATCCTCGCGCAGACCGGCGTTGATCATCAGTTCGATCGCGACGCCGTCCTTGGTCACGGCGGGCAAATCGCGTAGCGACGCTAAGTTGGCGCGACGCTTTTGCGAAACTTCGAGCTTGGCGTCGAAGGCGTCCTGCACTGCCTGTGTGGGGCGGACGTGAACCGCGCCTGCGGCCGAATCCAGCAACAACAGATCGCCTTCGCGGATCGAGGCGCGCACATCGCTGACGCGGCCCATCACCGGCACGCCCATTGCGCGCGCGACGATGATGACGTGGGCGGTCAGCGAGCCTTCCTCCAGCACGACGCCCTTCAGGCGGCGGCGGTCATATTCGAGCAGTTCGGCGGGGCCGAGATTGCGCGCGATCAGGATCGAATCCTGCCGCAGGCCGCCCATTTGTGCGGCGGTGCCCATCTGCCCCGACACGATGCGGATCAGCCGGTTCGACAGATCTTCCAGATCGTGCATCCGGTCGCGCAGCAACGGGTCGTCGATCTGGCGCATCCGCATCCGGGTGCGCTGTTGGACGCGTTCGATCGCGGCTTCGGCGGTCAGGCCGCTGTCGATCGCCTCGTTGATCCGGCGTGACCAGCCTTCGTCATAAGCGAACATCTTGTAGGTCTCGATGACCTCCTCATGTTCGCCGCCCACGCCGAAATCGGCTTGGCTCGCCATGCGGTCGATCTGTTCGCGCATCTTGTCGAACGCGGCATAGACGCGGTGGCGTTCGGCTTCGGTATCGTCGGCAACGGTATGTTCGATCGTGATGCGCGGCTGATGGAAGACCGCAACCCCGGCGCCCATTCCGTCGACCAACTTTTGCCCGTTTAGCCGCTGTGCCGACTGATCGGCCGCTGCGGCGTCGGTACGTGCGGCAGTATCGACGAGGTCGGCATTGGAGATGAGCTCGGACAGCACCATCGCAACGGTTTGCAGTGTCTCAATCTCGATATCGTCATAGCGCCGCGGCTCGGCATGCTGAACGCAGAGCACGCCGACGGCGCGCTCGCGGCGAATGATCGGAACGCCGGCAAAGCTGTGAAACAATTCTTCGCCGGTTTCGGGACGATAGGAAAAGTCGGGATGCGCCGCGGCTTCGTCGAGGTTCAGCGTTTCGATCTGGTCGGCGATCATACCGACCAACCCTTCGCCGAGGCCGAGGCGGGTGACGTGGACCGCCTCCTGCTTCAGCCCACGTGTCGCGTAAAGTTCCAGCGCGCCTTCGCGCAGCAGATAGATCGAGCATACCTCGCTATCGAGACATTCGCCGATGATGCCGACGACCTGGTTCAGCTTGCCTTGCGCATTGGCGCGCGACGCCATCACCTCGTGCAGCCGGGTCAATATGGTGCGCGCCGACTGGGCGGCCGACGAGGG
>JAURVS010000251.1 GCA_030655355.1 Sphingopyxis sp. | reverse complement strand
CGCTGTTCTCGCTCTCGTTGCTGTCGTTGGCGGCATCATCATCGCGTCGGACAACGACGACGATGCACCGACCAGCCCGTAATATCGGCTGATCGATACAGATACCAAAGGGCTCCGAGCTTCGCTCGGGGCCCTTTGTGCGTCTGGGGTTTTGATTGTGACCGCGCCGCTCGGCGCAAGTTCGGCCTAGAGCGTGACCTTCCGAATTTCACGCGAGCGTGCGAGTGGAATGGCTTGGCGCGCACGATCGATCGCCGACGGCTCGATCGACGCAAGGCTCAGCGTGTAACCTTTCGTGTCCATATCCTTTGCGCCTCCGGCATCAACGAGGACGCCGCCCCACGGATCGACTGCGATGCTGTGGCCATAAGTCTGACGGCCGTCGGCGTGCGTGCCGCTCTGCGCCGCCGCCAGGACGTGGCAACCGGTTTCGATGGCCCGCGCGCGCATCAGGACGTGCCAATGCGCCTCGCCCGTCGACACGGTGAAGGCAGCGGGGATCGCGATCACCGTCGCTGCCCGGTCCACCAACGCGCGATAGAGTTCGGGGAAACGCAGGTCGTAACAGACGCTCAGTCCCAACCGGCCCAAAGGTGTGTCGACCACGGCGACGGCGTCGCCTCCGGCATAGGCCGCCGATTCCTGCCAATTCTCGCCCGATGGCAGCGTGACGTCGAACATATGAATCTTGTCATAGCGCGCGCATATGCGGCCGTCGGCGTCGATCACATGGCTGCGGTTGACGCGTCGTTCGCCGTCGTCGGCCAGCAAGGGAATGGACCCACTATGCAGCCATAGCCCGTGTTTTTGGGCCAGGGCCTGAAGATCAGCGGGCCAGGGGCTGTCGGCCTCGCGCGCGATGTGCGCACCCGAGCGCGCGCGGTCGCGATCGAGCAACAGCGACATTTCGGGGAGGAAGGCCATGATCGCGCCGTCTGCCGCAGCCTCGGCCAAGGCGTGGTCGATCGTCACCAGATTGGCGTCGGGGTCGATGCCGCTGGTCATCTGGATCAGCGCGGCGAGCGGGGCGGGATGGGTGTCCATAGTATCTGGCTAAAGCTGTGGCGACTTTAGGACAAGCACGACAATCGCGCGACAGTTCAGTGGCCAGCAAGGTTCGAAGGCGATAAGGTGACGCAATGTTGCATTCTCCCGCGCGCGCGCCGCTTCGTTTGACCCGATCCATTCTCTTCGCCGGCGCTGCCGCTGCGCTGCTGCTGACGGGGCCTCTCGCCAGCGCGCAGATCAGCGCACCGACGGCGACGACCAGTGCGCAAGCGAAGGCGGGCGATTGGCTCTACGATGGCAGCGACATTCCGCGCGACGCCGCGTGGCAATTCGGCGTTCTCCCGAACGGCGTGCGCTATGCGGTGCGCAACAATGGCGTGCCGCCGGGGCAGGTGTCGATCCGCGTCCGGATGGATGTCGGCTCGATGTTCGAAACCGAGGATGAGCGCGGCTATGCGCATTTGCTCGAGCATCTGACCTTCCGTGGGTCGGAGCATATCCCCGACGGCGAAGCCAAACGCATATGGCAGCGCTTCGGCGTGACCTTCGGCAGCGATTCGAACGCGCAGACGACGCCGACGCAGACAGTGTATCAGCTCGACTTGCCCAGCGTGACGCCGACGAACCTCGACGAGAGCATGAAATTATTGTCGGGCATGGTCCGCGAACCGCGCATTTCGGAACTGGCGGTTGCGGCCGAGCGCGGCGTTGTAATGTCTGAGCTCCGCGAATCGGACGGCCCGCAGAAACGCATCGGCGATGCCACCAACGCACATCTGTTCGCGGGGCAATTGCTCGGCGACCGCTCGCCGATCGGCACGACCGCCTCGTTGGGCAAGGCGAGCGCGACGTCGGTCACCGCCTTCCACAATCGCTGGTACCGCCCTGACCGCGCGGTCGTCGTCATCGTTGGCGATGCTGACCCGGCGGAACTCGCGCGGCTGGTCGCAAAATATTATGGCGACTGGCGCGCGGAGGGACCGAATCCGGCGAACCCCGATTTCGGAAAACCCGATCCAAAGGCGCCCGCGGCACGCGAGATTGTCGAGGCTAATCAGCCGCTTGCATTGACTTTAGCAATGGTGCGGCCGTGGAAGAAGCGGGTCGACACGGTCGAAAATACCCGCCGCCTTTATCTGGAGTTTATCGCACAGGCACTGGTCAACCGCCGCCTTGAAAATCGCGCAAGGTCGGGCGGCAGCTATCTCGTCGCGACGGTCGAACAGCAATATGTCAGCCGCAGCGCCGACGTGACGATGGCGTCGATCGTGCCGCTCAGCGACTGGAAGGCCGCGCTCGCCGATGTGCGGGGCGTGATCGCCGACGCGGTTCGTACCCCCCCGTCGCAGGCGGACATCGACCGCGAAGCGAACGAAATTCAGGCATTTCTGGTCAAGGAACTCGAAAATGCCCGCAACGAACCCGGTGCCCGGCTCGCCGACGACATGGTGCGCGCGGTCGATATCGGCGAAACGGTAACCAGCCCGCAGGGGCAGGTCGACATGTTCAAGGCAATTCGCGCCTCGGCGACGCCGAAGGTGATGCTCGACATCAGCAAGGCGATTTTCGCTGCGCCGGTGACGCGCGTCGTCCTGACGACGCCGACCGCGGCGGGTGGCAATGCCGCTGTGCTCGCCGCGTTGAAGGCGCCGGTCACTGCCCGCGACGATCGGCTCGCGACGGTGAAGGCCGACTTCAAACAGCTTCCCGCTTTCGGACCGCCGGGGACGATCACCGCGTCGAGCAGTCTTCTCGGCCTGCGCGCCGAACGGATCGAATTCGCCAACGGCGTCACCGCGCTGATTTCGAACAACAAGGTCGAGCCGGGCAAGGTTCGCGTCAATGTGCGCTTTGGCACCGGAAACCGCAGTGTCGCCGCCGACGCGCCGAACCTGCTGTGGACCGGGGATTATGCGCTTGTTGCCAGCGGCATCGGTCCGTGGGGGCAGAATGAGATCGATCAGCTCACCAACGGCCGCCAGATTCAGATGACCTTCGCGATCGACGATGACGCGTTCGAACTGTCGGCCGAAAGCCGCCCCGCCGATCTTGCCGACCAGATGCGATTGATCGCCGGTAAGCTCGCCCAGCCGCGCTGGGACCC
>JAURVS010000077.1 GCA_030655355.1 Sphingopyxis sp. | reverse complement strand
CCCGCCGACGAAGGTCGATTCTATGCCGAGCTGCTTCAGCATCGCGCCGATCTGCGGACCGCCGCCATGGACGACGACCGGATTGATGCCGACCGCTTTCAGCAGCACGACATCTTCGGCGAAATCGCGCTGCGCCTCAGGGTCACCCATCGCGTGGCCGCCATATTTGATCACGAATGTTTCGCCAGCATAGCGCTGCAAATAGGGCAGCGCTTCGACGAGCGTTTCGGCCTTGGCGAGCAGATCGGGCATTTTCGAAGGATCGGTCATCGACATCATCCGGCGTTCTTCGCATCAACGCTGCGGCCAAGCGAGACCAGGCCGGTGATGACGAAAGGAATGACGAGCACCGAAAGCGCGACCTTGGCAAGCATCTGCCCGCCCATCAGGTTCGCAATCGGAAACACGCCGTAAAAGGCGATCGTGACAAACAGCAACGTGTCGACGATCTGGCTGAGCGCACTAGCGATCGCGCCGCGGATCGCAAGCCAGGTCGGCCCCGTCCCCGCGCCTTCACGTCCGCGCAGCTTGCTGAAAATAGTGACGTTGAGGAATTGCGAGGTGCCATAGGCGACGATGCCTGCGGCCATCAGCCGCGGGCTCTGCCCCAAGATCGTGTCGAACGCAGCGAGCCGTTCGGGCTGCATTTCGGGCGAGGCCGGAAGCGCGAGCACCAATGCCGTCAGCATGATCGACATGATCAGGGGAATGAATCCCCACAGAACCAGCCGGTTTGCGGTCGACTGGCCGTGCAGTTCGGAAACCGTGCTCGACAGCGCGACGAGGATCAGGAACGGGAAAATTCCGGCCTCGACCGCCAGCCAGCTGCCAAGTGCAACCTGCTTGTTCCCCAGCACCCCGGCGAGCACGACCATGCCGCCATAGATGATGGTGAAAAGGAAGAGCGAGGGCGAAAGCATGCGCGGCGGCGCCGCTGAAGTCGTGTCGGTCATGCCGCCCGATAGTCGGTTTTGCGGCGACTGGAAAGGTGCGCGCAGCCGCAACACTTGCCCCACCGCCAAAGCCCGTTAGACAGGCGCAATAAACTTGCGGGGGACGCACGAGAATATGGAACGGCTGATTGGTTTGCTTGGCATCGTCGCATTGCTTGCGATTGCCGTTTTATTTTCGTCGAACCGCCGCTGGATCCGCCCGCGCATCGTCATCCCCGCTTTCCTGCTTCAGGCCGGTTTCGCCGTGCTCGTTATCGGCACACCTTGGGGCCGCGCGGCGATTCAGG
>JAURVS010000073.1 GCA_030655355.1 Sphingopyxis sp. | reverse complement strand
TCGCCAATGCCGCGCGATGACCAATGCCAGCTTTACTGCCGATGTAACGCCTCCGACCGGCCCTGCGCCGTCGTCACCGACGCCCGCACCGGTGTCCGCGAAGGAAGAGGCGATCGACACGGTCCGCTTCCTCGCGCTTCTCGCGATTGCGGTATTGATTTTTCGCAGCTTTTTCCTGTCACCTTTCAATATTCCATCGGAATCGATGCAGCCGCGGCTGCTGATCGGCGACTATCTGCTCGTGAACAAAATGGCCTATGGTTATTCGAAATACAGTCTGCCGTTCAGCGTCCCGCTGATCCCCGGTCGTATTTTCGCGCGCACCCCCGAACGCGGCGACGTTGTCGTGTTCAAGGCACCGCCGGTCGCCGACAATGATTATATCAAGCGCGTAATTGGCCTGCCCGGCGACAGCATTCAGGTGAAGGACGGCATCGTCTGGTTGAACGGCAAGCCGCTGAAGCGTGAAGCCATCGCCGATTTCGTGATTCCGGTGACGCCGAATATGGTCGAGGCATCGCGCGCGACGGGCACCTTGCCCTGCTATTCGCCCGAGTTCGAGGAAGTCGCCGCGGACGGCCAGCGCCAGTGCCGGTATAAGCAGTTTCGCGAAACGATGCCGAGCGGCAAAAGCTATAACATCCTCGACATCACAACGATCCCCGAGGACAATACTTCGCTCGTTGTTGTGCCTGCCGGCCACCTTTTCCTGATGGGCGACAACCGCGACCGCAGCGCCGACAGCCGCTTCCCGGCGATGGAAAATCAGGGCATCGGCCTCGTGCCAGAGGAAAATCTGGTCGGCCATGCGCTGGTCGGCATGTTCTCGACCGACGGATCGGCGAGCTGGCTCAACCCGATCAGCTGGTTCACCGCTGCGCGCTGGAGCCGCATCGGGGATGGCTTTTGAGTGACAAGCTCGACACCGGGGCGCTGGCCGAGATCATCGGCTGCACCCCGGATGATTTAGCGCTCTACGATCTGGCATTGACCCACGGCAGCACCGGGCGCGCTGATTATCAGCGGCTCGAGTTCCTTGGCGACCGGGTGCTTGGGTTGGTCATTGCCTCCGAACTCTACGCTCGCTTCCCGAACGCCAGCGAAGGCGAGATGTCGTCGCGACTGCATGTGCTGGCATCCGGGGCGACCTGCGCCTCAATTGCGCAGCGGCTGAAGCTGACCGACCTCGTCCGCTTCGGCGCGCAGGCGCGCAACGACGGCGGCCGTTACAGCGACAATATCGCCGCCGACGCGATCGAGGCGCTGATCGGTGCGCTCTATCTCGATCAAGGCGCTGACGCGGCCCGCCGCTTCATTCTCGCCAATTGGAGCGAGATGATCGATGGGCAACTCGCGGCGCCGAAGCATCCTAAGGCGGCGTTGCAGGAATGGGCGCTGGCGCGCAAACGCCGTCCGCCCGAATATGAAATCATCGCGCGCGAAGGCCCCGACCATGCCCCGCGTTTCCGCGTCGCGGTCAGCGTGGGCAAGCTTGCCCGCGCCGAAGCCGAAGGTGCAAACAAACAGGCGGCCGAAAAGGCCGCGGCAGCAGCCTTGCTTGCCGAACTCGAAGGACAAGAAAAATGACCCACCGTTGCGGATTTGTCGCCGTCGTCGGCGCGCCGAACGCGGGCAAATCGACGATCGTCAATGCGCTCGTCGGCCAGAAGGTTGCGATCGTCAGCCCAAAGGCGCAGACGACGCGCACACGGCTGATGGGCGTCGCCATGGACGGCGAGACGCAGATCGTGCTGATCGACACGCCGGGCATCTTCGCCCCGACCCGCCGCCTCGACCGCGCGATGGTTGCGGCGGCGTGGAACAGCCTCGACCAGGCCGAGGCGATCCTCGTGATGATCGACGCCGCGGCCAAGCTCGGTGAACGCGCCGAGCGCGTGCTGCAAGGCATTGAGGGACGGCCCGAAAAGAAGTTCCTCGTTCTCAACAAGGTCGATCTGACGCGCAAGGACAAGCTGCTGACGACGGCAACGACGCTCAACGAGCGGGTGAAGTTCGACGAAACCTTCTTTATCTCGGCAAGCACCGGCGACGGGGTTCCCGAATTGAAAGCGACGCTGGCGGCCTTGATGCCCGAAGGGCATTGGCATTTCCCCGAGGATGAAGTCAGCGACGCCCCCGAACGGATGCTCGCCGCCGAAATAACGCGCGAACAGCTTTATCGTCAGCTCCACGAAGAGTTGCCCTATCAATCGACCGTCGAGACCGAGCAATTCAAGACGCGCCCCGACGGCAGCGCCGAAATCCATCAGCAGATCCTCGTCGCGCGCGACAATCAGCGAGCGATCATCCTTGGCCACAAGGGCGAACGCATCAAGGAAATCGGCAGCAAATCACGCGCCGAACTCGCCGAGCTATTGGGCCGCAAGGTCCACCTGTTCCTCCATGTGAAGGTCAAGGCGAACTGGGACGAAGACCGCGGCGTCTATCG
>JAURVS010000065.1 GCA_030655355.1 Sphingopyxis sp. | reverse complement strand
CAAGACCGAACGCAGCGCCTGCATCTCGAGCCAGAAGCGCACATCTTCGGGAAAACGCTGCCAGCTCGACGGGTTGGCAAGGAACCCGCGCACGCGGTCGGCGAGCCGCGTCGACAGCGCCATGCGTGCGCCGACATAGCTTGGGATTCGCGCCGGCCGCGTCGTCGCGCGGACATAGAGGTCGGTGTCGCGGATCGATTCGACTTCGAGGCTGAGCCCGGCAAAGGCGAAGGTGTCGCCCGCAGTCAGCGTGCTCGCGAAATATTCTTCGACGCTGCCGAGCCTGCGTCCGTTGCGGAAGCGGACGTCGAGCGTCGGGGCATCGACGATGATTCCCGCGTTGAGCCGGTGCTGCGCCGCAAGTCTGGGGTGCGCGATGCGCCAGCCGCCCTGCCCGTCGGGTGCGAGGCGGCGAAAGCGGTCGTAGCTTTTGAGCGCATAGCCGCCGTCGCGCACGAAGCCGAGCAGGCGCGAAAATATCTCGGCGTCGATCCACTGATAGGGCGTCGCCGAGCGTATTTCCGCGAGCAGTTCGGCCTCTTTGAACGGCGCCGCGCACGCGAGCGCCATCACATGCTGCGCCAGCACGTCGAGCGCGCCCGGGCGGAAGCGGTCGGCATCGCGCTCGCCCGCTTCGACTGCGTCGAGCGCGGCGCGTGCTTCGAGATATTCGAAACGGTTGCCGGGTACGATCAGCGCGCGGCTGGGTTCGTCGAGCCGATGGTTGGCGCGGCCGATGCGCTGCAGCAGCCGCGACGAACCCTTCGGCGCGCCCATCTGGATCACGCAATCGACATTGCCCCAATCAAGCCCGAGATCGAGGCTGGAGGTCGCGACGAGCGCGCGCAATCGTCCTTCGGCCATCGCCGCCTCGGCGCGCTGGCGCGCCTCGCGGTCAAGGCTGCCGTGATGGATCGCGATCGGCAGCGACAGGTCGTTGACCTTCCACAATTCCTGAAAGGTCAGTTCGGCGAGCCCGCGGGTGTTGCAGAAAATGATCGTTGTGCGGTTCTTCGCAACCTCCTCCATCACCTGATGTACGGCCCAGCGGCCGGAGTGCCCGGCCCAGGGCACCGCGCCCGCGGGCAGCAAGATCTGGATATCGGGATCGGCACCGGCCTCGCCCTCGACCAAAGTTACCATTTCGGCTTCGCCATTTGATGCGAGCCAGCTGCGATAGGCGGTGGTGTCGGCGATCGTCGCCGACAGGCCGACCCGGCGTAGCGTCGGCGCGATCTGCTGGAGCCGCGCCAGCGCAAGGCTGAGCAGATCGCCGCGCTTGCCGGGGGCAAAGGCGTGAATCTCATCGATCACGACGGTCTTCAAATCGGCGAACATGGTGAAGCTGTCGGGATAGGACAGCAGCAACGACAGCGATTCGGGCGTCGTCAGCAGGATGTTTGGCGGGCGGCTGCGCTGGCGCGCTTTCTTGTCCGACGATGTATCGCCGCTTCGGCTTTCGACGCTGATGTCGAGTTCCATGTCGGCAATCGGGCCGAGCAGGTTGCGCTCGACATCGGCGGCCAACGCCTTGAGCGGCGACACATAGAGCGTGTGCAGGCGGTCGGTCGGGTTCTGCGCTAGATCGACGAGCGTCGGCAGAAACCCCGACAGGGTCTTGCCCGCGCCGGTCGCGGCGACGAGCAGCGCGCTCTCGCCGCGTGTCCCCGCCGCAAGCATGTCGGCCTGATGCTGCCTGAGCCGCCACCCGCGCGCGGCGAACCAGTCGGTGAAAGGGGCGGGGAGGTCCATAGGTGGAACGTGGGGCGGCATAGAGGGTGCGGCAAGCCCTTCTTCGGCAAACCGCCTAAAGCTGATCCTCCATATCTTTCAACAATCCGCGCCAAAACTCGCCGAGCCGCCGCTGGAACAGCATTAGGTCGAACCCGTGGCGTGCGACATGGTTTTGGGGGATGCTGTCCCAGCCTCGATGTTCGACCGTCACGCGCGTTTCGTCGCCGATGGCTTCGAACCGCACATCGACTTCGGTTGCCTGATCGGCCTTGAAACTGGGCAGGCGCCAGCCGAACGCCAGCCGCTCACCCGGTAGCCAGTGGCGGACCTGACCGATTTCCCACTCGCGGCCATCGTCGAAGCGCGAGACCAGCCGCCCGCCCGGGCCTTCGGGATCGAAGCGCAAGACGCCGTCGCCTTGCCGCGACAGCTGGAACAGGGGATGGCTCTTCCACCACCGGCCGATGTCGCGCGTGAAGGCGGTGAATGCGACGTCGGCCGACACGCCGACGCGGAGCGCAACGATCACCGCGGCGCTCATTCGCGCGTCTCGACATGCGCCTTGAACGCGGCAAGTTGGTGCGTCCACAGCGCCTCAGTTTCGGCGAGCCAATCCTTGAGCTCTGCCGTCGCACCCTCCTTCAGCGAATAGATACGCACGCGGGCGTCGAAGGCCGGATGGCTATCCTCGACGAGCCCGCCCGTCTTGAGCGCACGCAAATGCCGGCTCATCGCCGGGGCGGCGATGCCAAGTTCGCCCGCGAGCTCGCCCGCGCTCCGCGGACGCGCGCCGAGCAATTCGACCGTCCGGCGTCGGCAGGGGTCGGCAAGCGCGGCGAGCGTGCGGTCGATCGCGGCGTTCAATCGTCGAGCCGCGTCTTAGTCGTGAATCCGCCCTCGGCATCCCATTCGTCGGCGGTCTTTTCTTCGACCGTGACGCCGAAGGTCCAGATATGGCCTTCGAGATCCTTGGCGCGATAGCTGCGGTCGCCATAGAATTGCGTCTCGGGCTCGCCGATGATCTCGGCCCCCGCAGCGCGCGCCGCTTCGCAATGCGCGTCGATATCTTCGCCGACTGCGAGCTGGACGTGCACCGATTGCGTATTCTTGCCGCCGATCGACTTCGGGCTTTTGTGGTCGTCGGACCATTCGTTGCCGACCATCACGACCGAATTGCCATAGCCCATTTCCGAATGCGCCAGATTGCCGTCGGCATCGAGCAGCACGAACAAAGGCTCAAAGCCGAAGGCGTCTTCGAGCCAACGGAACGCTGCCTTGCTGTCCTGATAGCTGACGGCGCTGGAAAGCCCTTTGCCTCGCGGATGATCGACCATGTCTCATTCTCCCGACTCGATTTGATTTCTTTTATATAGAATATTTCTAATAAAATGAAAATACATGCTTTGGCGAGCGATTATGGTAGGCGGGCGACATGACCGATAATCTTCGCAATCATATCGACGAGGCAATGACGCTGGCGGCCGCGCATCTGGGGCAGGGCCGTGTCGCCGATTATATTCCGGCGCTGGCCAATGTGGATCCGACCAAGCTCGGCTTCGCGCTCGCGCTGCCCGATGGCACCGTCCACACATCGGGCGACGCCGACGAAGCTTTTTCGATCCAGTCGGTGTCGAAGGTGTTCACGCTGGCGCTCGCGCTGCGCCGCGTCGGCAGTTCGCTATGGGACAGCGTCGGGCGCGAACCGTCGGGGTCGGCGTTCAACTCGATCGTTCAGCTCGAAAACGAAAATGGCATCCCGCGGAATCCGCTGATCAACGCGGGTGCGATCGCGACGACCGATCGGCTGATCGACGGTCGCAGCGGCGACGCCGCCATCGATGAGATCGTCGATTTCATGCGCGCGCGGGCGGGCGACGACAGCGTCGGAATCGATTTCGACGTTGCCTTTTCCGAATCCGAAACGGGCGCGCGCAACCGCAGCCTTTCGCACTTCATGGATTCCTTCGGCAATCTCAAGCATCCGGTCGAAACCGTCGTCGGTGTCTATTTCCGCCAATGCGCGATCGCGATGAGCTGTCGCCAATTGGCGCGCGCGGGCCTCTTCCTCGCGATGGAAGGCTGCGATCCCTTGACCGGCGAGCAGCTGATCGAAGCGCATCGCGCGCGGCGAATCAATGCGATCATGATGCTCTGCGGCCATTACGACAATTCGGGCGAGTTCGCTTTCCGCGTCGGTCTGCCGGGCAAGAGCGGGGTCGGCGGCGGCATATTGTGCATCGCGCCGGGGCAGGGGTCGATCGCGGTGTGGTCGCCAGCGTTGAACGACGCGGGCACATCGCTCGCGGGCGCAGTCGCGCTCGAACATTTCGCCTATGCGGCTGGTTGGTCGGTGTTCGACTGAATCCTCCCACGCCGGGGAGAGATCACCGGCTCAATCGTCGTTGAGCAGCGCCAGCTTGACGCGCGCGGTGCCGCTGCGGTGCATGCCGATTTCGCGGGCGGCGGCATGGCTGACGTCGATCACGCGGCCGTGCGAAAAAGGGCCGCGATCATTGATGCGGACGATAACGCTGTCGCCATTCGACGTGTTGGTGACGCGCACCATGCTGCCGAAAGGAAGCGAACGATGTGCTGCAGTAAGCTGCGCGGGGTTGAAACGTTCGCCGCTCGCAGTGCGATTGCCGGCAAGTTCGTCGCCATAATAGCTCGCCATTCCGGTGCCGATTTCGGTTTCTTCGTCGGCTTCCACGACATTGTCGTTGAGAATTTCGGCGTTCTGCGCTGCGGCCGAGACCGTAAGCAAAAGCGGCATCAGCACGGCTGAAAAGACCCGCATGGCAACATCCCCTTGTCAGAGGCTGGGCCAAAAGCAGTGGCGGCCTGCCAAGGCAAGCCGCCGCGCGTTAAACTGAACCCTATTTGCGGTCGGATGTGCAATCCGCCCCGTTTTTCGCGGAACAAATCTGGAGTTACACGTCCAGATTCGCCACCGACAGCGCGTTGGTCTGAATGAAATCACGCCGCGGTTCGACTTCGTCGCCCATCAATCGTTCGAAGATTTCATGCGCGACATCGGCCTGATCGGCCTCGACGCGCAGCAGCGAGCGGTTGGCAGGATCGAGCGTCGTTTCCCACAATTGCTCGGCATTCATCTCGCCCAGCCCCTTGTAGCGACTGATTGCCAAACCCTTGCGGCTATGCGCGAAAATCGCTTCGAGCAGTTCGGATGGCCGAGTGATCGGAGTGACCTTGCCGGTGGTCGCGGCAGGCAGGTCGATGTCATTGGCCTCGGCGTCATCCGCAGCTTCGTCGGCTGCCGCGAGCGCAGCGGCATCGGCGGCTTGCGCCGCGGCGCTGCTGCCCTTCACGAGTCGTCCCGGACGGGCATAGGTTTCGGCCTGCTCGGCGGCGAGCTTGTGCAGTCGGCGCGCTTCCTGACTCGCAAGGAACGCCGCATCGACGGCATGATGATCGCTCACGCCGCGCCAACGTTTTTCGAGCGTGTAGCCACCGTCGACGACGATGATCGTCCATTTGGCTTCGCTGCCCCCGGTGAGGGCG
>JAURVS010000058.1 GCA_030655355.1 Sphingopyxis sp. | reverse complement strand
CGGAACATCCAGAAGATAACGCCAAGGCACAGCGCCAGGAACAGCGCGACTGCGCCCATGCTGATCTCGATCCCGACATCGCTCGTACCGAAAAAGGTCCAGCGGAAGCCGCTGATCAGATAGACGACGGGATTGAACAAGGTGATCGTCCGCCAGGCCGGGGGCAGCATGTCGAGCGAATAAAAGGCCCCGCCGAGGAACGTCAGCGGATAGATGACCAGCATCGGGATAACCTGAAGCTGTTCGAAACTCTTCGCCCAGATTCCAATAATGAAGCCGAACAGGCAAAAGGTCACCGCCATCAGGATCATGAACGCGACCATCAGCAGCGGATGCGCGACCTGAACGTCGACGAACAGATGCGCGGTCGCGAAGATGATCGCTCCGATGATCACCGACTTGGTCGCTGCGGCGCCGACATAGGCAATCACCGTTTCGAGCGGCGAGAGCGGCGCCGACAGCATCTCGTAAATCGTCCCCGTCCATTTGGGCATATAGATGCCGAACGAGGCGTTGCTGATGCTTTCGGTGAACATCGTGAGCATCATCAGACCGGGAACGATAAACGCGCCATAAGGCACGGTGCCGACTTCGCTCATCCGGCTGCCGATCGCCGATCCGAAGACGACGAAATAGAGCGCGGTGGTGATCACCGGCAGCATCAGGCTGGTCCAGACGGTACGCCCGAAGCGCGCCAGTTCGAATGCGTAGATCGCGCGTACGCCGCGCCAGTTCGCGGTCATGCCACGTCTCTCTTTGTTTCATGCACCAGCCCGACGAAAATGTCCTCGAGCGAGCTTTGTTTCGTATGCAGATCCTTGAACGCGACCCCGATGTCGCTCATTCGCCGGAGCAGCGACGGGACGCCGGTCGCTTCGGCCTGGCTGTCGAATTCATAGACGAGTTCGTGCCCGTCACCGGCGAGCTCGAGCTTCCAGTCGGCCAGTTCGGCCGGGATCGTCTCCAGCGGATCGGCGAGATTGAGCGTCAGCGTCTTGCGCCCCAATTTCTTGATCAGCGCATTCTTCTCTTCGACGAGAATCAGCCGCCCCTTGCTGATCACTCCGACGCGGTCGGCCATTTCTTCGGCCTCCTCGATATAATGGGTGGTCAGAATGATCGTCACCCCGCGCTCGCGCAGCCCGTGGACCATCTGCCACATGTCGCGGCGCAGTTCGACGTCGACGCCCGCGGTCGGCTCGTCAAGGAACAGGATTTCGGGTTCGTGGCTGAGCGCCTTGGCAATCATCACGCGGCGTTTCATGCCGCCCGACAGTTCCATGATCTTGGCGTCGCGCTTGTCCCACAGCGACAGGTCGCGCAGCAGCCGCTCGATAAATGCGGGATCGCGGGGTTTGCCGAACAGCCCGCGCGAAAAGCTGACCGTCGCCATCACGGTTTCGAACGAATCGGTGTGCAATTCCTGCGGTACCAGCCCGATCATCGTCCGCGCGGCGCGATAATCGCGCGCATGGTCGTGCCCGCCGACTGTCACCGTTCCCGCGCTCGACGTGACGATCCCGCAAACGATGCTGATCAGCGTCGTTTTGCCGGCACCATTGGGTCCGAGGAGCGCAAAAATCTCGCCTTTGTTGATTGTCAGGTCGACATCGCTCAGCGCTGTGTGCCCGCTTTTATACGTTTTCCCGAGACCGGAAATTTCAAGGACTGCTGTCATGTCACGGCGTCTAGCCGAGCCGCCGGACGGCGTGAAGCGGCAAACAGCGCTTGACCTCCACCGGCCCATCGGCTTGACCGACTGCGCCGTGCGGACGTGGCGAAATCGGTAGACGCAGCAGACTTAAAATCTGCCATCCTCTGGGTATGCGGGTTCAAGTCCCGCCGTCCGCACCAGCTT
>JAURVS010000042.1 GCA_030655355.1 Sphingopyxis sp. | reverse complement strand
GGCGATGCGAGTCTTGGGCGTGCGGATCGTTTCGGGTGCGGGCTGGGTCATCGACCGCGCCCATAGCAAGCGCGTGACGCGGCTGCAATCGGGTCTGCGATATCCTGGTGGGGCCGTAACGGCGCCGGCAAGCATCCGTTCCGATGCAGGTGGTCCCCGGCGCCGTCTTCCCCCACAGAAGCTCTAGAGATAGTTGAGCGTGATCGTGAATGTGCCGCTGTAGTCGCCCGGCGTCTGGTTCGCACCGACTTCGAGCGTCCCGCCAACAGGAAAATTATAATTGCCGAGGGCGCTGGCGATACTGAAGCGCGTCGGAGTCGTGGTCAGGATTGCGGTCGGCGTGCTGCCAATCTCGAAATCGCGAACGCGCATGCGCACGCCCGGCCCGGTGATCCAGATCGTGTTCGATCCCAGCGAGATATTGACCTGCCGGTTCGGGGTCCCGAGCCCGGCAAAGCGCGCGGGTTCGCCGTCGTTGCCCGCGAGAGTCACGCCGCCGGTGCGGGTGCGGCTGCCATCAGGGGCAAGCCGTACCGTGCCTGTCGTTCCCGAAGCGATAATGCTCCCGAAGTCGAGGTCGTTGACCTTGAAGAAGGATAGCGGGCGAAGCACAATGGCTTCGGCCTCGCTCTGCGCACTATTTTGCGCCAGCGCCGGTGAAACCGTCGCGGCGCCAAAAAATAGCGCAAGCATGGCTAGGCCGCGCTGCGCAGGCAGCGGGCGAATGATGTGTCTGGTCCTCACAGATTCCGTCCTAGCGACGAGTTTCAAATTTAGCGTTAACGCGGTGATGGCTAAAAAATCGCCGTCGCGATCAAGTCTTTCGCGCGGAGAGGCGCGCGGCTATGGAAGCGGCCATGAGTGAAGCCGCTATCCGCATCGACGCCGTGTCCAAACTTTATGCCGGCGGCAAACAGGCGCTCGACAATGTCAGTTTCGACGTGCCTCGCGGCCAGATATTTGGCCTGCTCGGGCCGAATGGCGCGGGCAAGTCGACGTTGATCAATATCCTTGCCGGGCTGGTCAACAAGACGAGCGGCAGCGCCAGCATCTGGGGTTTCGATATCGACGCCGATCCGCGCAACGCCAAATATTCGATCGGTATCGTGCCGCAGGAAATCGTCTTCGATCCTTTTTTTACCCCTTATGAGACGCTCGAGAATCAGGCGGGGCTTTACGGGGTGCCCAAGGCGAAGCGGATTTCGGATGAGCTGCTTGCTGCCGTGCATCTGTCGGACAAGCGCGACGCCTATGCGCGCACGCTCTCGGGCGGGATGAAGCGCCGCCTGCTCGTCGCCAAGGCAATGGTGCATTCGCCGCCGATCATCGTGCTCGACGAACCGACCGCGGGCGTCGACATCGAACTGCGCCAGCAGCTTTGGGATTATGTCCTGCGCCTTAACGACCGCGGCGTCACCGTCGTGCTGACGACGCATTATCTGGAAGAAGCCGAGGAGCTGTGCGACCGGATCGCGATCATCAACCATGGCAAGCTGATCGCGAACAAGCCGACGCGCGAACTGGTCGACATGGCGCGCGAGAAGATCGTCGTCGTCACGCTCGACGCCGACATCACCGACCTGCCAACGCATCCCGCGTTTGAAAAAATCGAGCGCGAGGGCGAGCGCGGGCTGGCGATCAGTTACAACAAGGACCGCATGAACGCAGGCGAGGTGCTCGCGGCGGTCAATGCGATGGGGCATGGCATCGTCGACGTGTCGACGCGCGAGGCCGATCTGGAAGATGTGTTCCTGAATTTGACGCGCGCTGCGAATGGGTGAGAGCGAAGCTTCTTCTCCCCTCCCGCAGGCGGGAGGGGTCGGGGGTGGGCTCGTCCGAAAATTCCGCGCACGCGATACGTTGAAGGCGCAACGCCTTCGCCGTGAGGCGACGCCTGCTGAGCGGATGCTCTGGCAAGCAATCTCCAAACGCCAATTGGAGGGTTGGAAATTCAGTCGCCAGATGCCCATCGGGCCATTTGTCGCAGACTTTTTGTGCCGCGAAGAAAAGCTGGTCGTCGAACTCGATGGGATGTCCCATGACGTGCGACAGGACGAAGATCGCCGCAGGGATGGTTATCTTAAGAAACAAGGCTATCACACGTTGCGTTTTTCGAATGCGGAAGTTCTGACAAATCTGGAAGGCGTGTTGATGGCAATAGTGGCGGTGTTGAATTCAGGCCCACCCCCGGCCCCTCCCGCCTGCGGGAGGGGAGAAGAATGACCGATACTATCCCCCACGACGTCATCATTGTCGGCTCGGGCGCTGCGGGTCTGACCGCCGCGATCGCGCTGGCCGATCATTGCCGCGTGCTCGTGCTCGCGAAGGGCGAACTCACCGGCGGGTCGACGGCGTGGGCGCAGGGCGGGATCGCGGCGGTGCTCGACGCGGGCGACACGTTCGAAAATCATATCAACGATACGATGATCGCGGGCGCGGGATTGAACCGGCGTGAGACCGTTGAGTTCGTCGTCGAAAATGCGCCG
>JAURVS010000031.1 GCA_030655355.1 Sphingopyxis sp. | reverse complement strand
AGCTATGTCGGCGCACGCATGGCGCTGTCGACGCGGCTCGCCGACCGCGTGCGCGGGTTCCTTGCCAACCCGTCGAGCTGGCAGCGTTTTCCCGAAGATGTGCGCTTCTGGCTCGAGATGCAGGCGCTGCGTTCGGTCTTGCCGCGGCCCGGCGAGCTGCTCGTCGAAACCTTCCCGCACGAAGGCGTGCATTATATGGTGACCTATCCCTTCGAGGGCTGGAACGCGCACCAGTCGCTCGGCATGTTGATCACCAAAAGGATGGACCGCGCCGGGTTGCAACCGCTCGGCTTCGTCGCGTCGGACTATGCGCTTGCTATCTGGTCATTGCGTCCGGTCACCGACCCTGCTGCTCTGTTCGATCCTGCCATCCTCGAAAGCGAATTCGTAGAATGGGTCGAAAGCTCGCATCTCTTGAAACGTGCGTTTCGTGAGGTGGCCGTGATCGGGGGGCTGATCGAGCGGCAACATCCGGGGAAACGCAAGACGGGCAAGCAGGTTACTTTTTCAACCGATCTGATCTTTGATGTGCTGCGCAAATATGAGCCCGACCATCTGCTGCTCGAAGCCGCGTGGGCCGATGCGCGCGAGCGGCTGACCGACGTCGCGCGTCTGGGCGATCTGCTCGACCGCGCGGCGGGGACGATGATCCACCAGACACTTCCCCGCGTCAGCCCGCTCGCAATCCCGATTCTGGTGTTGATCGGGCGTGAGAACGTCGCAGCGTCCGACATCGACGATGCCTTGCTAGGCGAACTGGCGGACAGCTTGGCAGAGAAGGCGATGGGGCCCGGTTAGATCATTATTCCGCCAATATCAGCGCAATGCCGCCTCCGGCGTTTCGCTTGCTGCAAGGCCCGATGAGGCGTAGATTGCATCCAAACATAATGAGGATGCCAGCGATGACCTATGCTTTCAGGCGGTCCGTCCCATTGGCGCTGCTGCTCGCCGCCCCTGCGCTGCTTGGGGCGTCTCCGGCTCCCGCTGATCCCTCGCCTCTTTCCGCCACCCCACCGATCCCGACCGGCGAAAGCATTGCACCGCCCGTCATCGTGGTCCCCTTTATCGAGCCGTTCGACCTCGACGCGTCACGGCGCATGTCGGTGCAGGTCATGGTCGGCGGCAAAGGACCTTTTGCTTTCCTCGTCGACACCGGCGCCGAGCGAACGGTCATCGCACGCGAACTCGCCGAGCGGCTGGGACTGGCCGAGGGCGCCAAATTGCGGATGGCGACGATCGGCGGATCGGCCACCGTGCCGAGCTATCGCGTCGCGGCGCTCCAGATGGCGAAACTGCACCTCGCCGCAGTCGAAGCTCCGGCCTTTTTCGGCCGTCATCTCGGCGCCGCAGGGCTCATCGGGGTCGACATGCTCGAAGAGCGCCGCGTGCTCATCGATTTCCGCAAGGAAAGCATGCAGATTTTGGAAACGCGCCGACGTGCCCAGCCGATCATTCGTGACGACGATGCGATCATCGTCACCGCGCGCAACTCGGCGGGGCGCCTGATCCTCTCCGACGCGCGGTTGAACGGCAAACGGATCGACGTCATCGTCGACACCGGCGCGCAGACAAGCGTCGGCAATATGGCGCTGAAAAAGCTCGTCGAAACTATGCGCGCCAACCGCTATCCCTTTACCCCGACGATCCTTGATGCCGTAACCGGCGAAGCGGTGTCCGCGACACAGACGTCGATCAAACGCATTGTGATCAACGGCATGGACGTCAACAATCTCCCCATCAGCTTTGCCGACGGTCAGGCGTTCCGTGCGCTGGGATTGCACGAACGGCCCGCACTGCTGCTCGGGATGGACAGCCTGTCGCTGTTCGACCGGGTCGAGATTGATTTCCCCAACAAACGCGTCGTCTTCGACCTGCCCGACGCGGCGAGCCGGCAGGTCGGCCAACGCTTTGCCGCAAATATGGTCCTGCGGGGCACGTAGGACGCTTGCAGCGCACATGCTGCCTCTGCATAGCGGCGTCATGTCCGCCGCGCCGACTTTTGCCTTTGCCGGCGAGCAATTCCAGATGCTGGCCGACCGGGCGCTGTTCTGGCCGCGCCACGGCGCGCTGATCGTTGCCGACCTGCACCTCGAAAAGGCAAGTTGGTACGCCGCTCTCGGCCAGCCTCTGCCGCCCTATGACAGCCATGACACGCTCGACCGGCTCGCCACGCTAGCGATTGATATGCGCGCGCGCGCGATCTGGTGCCTCGGCGACAGCTTTCACGATCGCAATGCAATCGATCGCATCGCCCCCGCCGTCACCGATCGGCTGCTCTCGCAGGCAGCGTCGGCAAAGCTGCTGTGGATTGCGGGCAACCATGACGGGCTCTCCGGCGGCGCATGGGGCGGCGAGGTTGCCGATGAACTGATCGTCGACGGCATCGTCTTTCGCCATCAAAGCCAAGCTTGCGAAACGCGGCCAGAAATCTCGGGTCATTTCCATCCGAAGCTGCGCCTCAACATCCGCGGCCGCCACGTCGCACGCGCCTGTTTTGCGGGCGATGAGCGTCGGCTGATCCTGCCCGCTTTTGGCAGCCTGACGGGTGGGCTGGCCGCCGAAGATCCCGTGATCGCGGCAAATTTCGATGGCCCCTATCAGGCGATGCTCGTCGCACGGGGGCGCCGGCTCAACTTTCCCTGCCCCGGCCGCGCGCCCGATGACGCTACGGCAAGCCGTAAAGTCGCCGCCGACTAACCTCTAAGTCGCACCGATCAGGCGCTTTTCTGCCTGTGACCAAAAAGCATCACCACGCCAAAAACGACGCAAATACGTGCCTCGCGCTAGATCGGGCGCGCAATTGAGTTATGCTCCACGGGCAACAAAAATAAATAAATGTTGAGAGGAGTGCCCGATATGAAATCATCTACCCTTGGTGCTGCGCGTTTTCTTCGAACGAGCGCGCTCGGCGTTTCGATCGCCATCGCAGCCATTTCCGTTCCCGCTTTCGCACAGGAAGCTCCCGCCGATACCGTTGCCGATGACAATGATGACACGCCGATCATCGTGATGGCGCAAGGCCGTGCGCAGCTTCTGTCCGACGTCCCGGTCGCAATTTCTGCGGTCAGCGCCGAATCGCTTCAGAACAGCGGCGCAAACGATATTCGCCAGCTGAACCAGGTCGCACCGTCGCTGTTCGTTTCGTCGACGGGTTCGGAAGCAAACGGTTCGGCGCGTATTCGCGGCATCGGCACCGTCGGCGACAACCCGGGCCTCGAAAGCTCGGTGCCCGTGTTCATCGATGGCGTCTACCGTTCGCGTTCGGGCATCGGCCTCAACGAACTGGGCGAAATCGACCGTGTCGAAGTGCAGCGTGGCCCGCAGGGCACGCTTGGCGGCCGCAACTCGTCGGCTGGTCTGATCAGCATCTATTCGAAGAAGCCCAGCTTCGAATTCGGCGCTAGTGGTGAGATCACCTATGGTAATTACGACTATTGGCGTCTCGCCGGCGGCGTGACCGGCCCGATCAGCGACACGCTCGCATTCCGTCTCGACGGCGTGTGGGCCAAGCGCGACGGCTTCCTGCGCGACACCGCGAACGACATCGACATCAACAATCGCGACCGCTATTTCGTGCGCGGCCAGTTGTTGTTCGAACCGACCGACGCGCTGTCGATCCGCCTGATCGCTGACTATACCTATCGCGACGAACGCTGCTGCGGCGCCATTTACATCGATCGCAGCGTCAACCCCAAGATCGGCGATCTGAACAATCCCTCGCCGCTCCCGCTGGCTCCTGGCGCAGCAATTCCGGCCGGCACCAACAATATCATCACCGTACTTCGCGACCTCGGCCAGCCGATTGGCGCGTTCAATCAGGGCTTCAGCCGGAACCTCTCGGTCACCCCGGGACGGAGCTTTGATGGACAGACCAAGGACTACGGATTCTCGGGCCAGATCGATTATGATCTTGGCGGCGCAAAGCTGACCTCGATCACCGGATACCGCGAATATCGTTCGGGCCAGGCGGGCGACCTTGACTATGGTTCGGTCGACATCCTGTATCGCGCACCGAGCGATGACGCCTATCGTCAGTTCCACACCTTCACGCAGGAATTGCGCCTGCAGGGCGAGGCGTTTGGCGGCAAGCTCGACTGGCTCGTCGGCGGCTTCTATTCCAACGAAAAGCTGACCGTTCGCGACAATTTGCGGTTCGGCACCCAATATGGCCGGTTCGCCGCCTGCCGTCTCGTCTCGGGCAGCTTCGCCTTTGCCTATGGTCCGACGTCACCCGGCTGCCTCAGCCCGGCTGGTCGCGCGGGTCTGCTTGGCGCCAATGGTGGAGCCGGACAATTTGGCGCGGCGACGCCGCTGCTCCTCGGTGCGATCGATCGTCTCGGTACGCTCAGCGACCTTGGTTCGATCAACGACCGTTATAACCAGAACGGAACCAACTGGGCGCTGTTCACGCACAATATCTTCCACATTACCGACAAACTCGATTTCACATTTGGCGTTCGTTACACGCACGACAAGAAGAAGTTCAGCGCCTCGTTCACCAACGACAATAATATCTGCACGCAGAATCAGGCCGCTATTGGCGGGCTGCTCGCCAATGCTGCTCTGCAGCCGCTGGTCGCCGGCATCCTCGGTCTGAGCTGTCAGGGCAATTCGACCGCCGAGCTCAACGGGGTGTCGATCAACGACCAGCGGAGCGAAGACGAGTTCACCGGCACGGCAATTCTGTCGTACAAGCCCGTCGACGATCTGATGCTCTATGCAAGCTACTCGCGCGGTTACAAGGCGGGCGGCTTCAACCTCGACCGTTCAGCGCTGAAGAATCCGGTCATCACCGGTGCGAACCCCAGCGCGACCTTTGCGGCGGTTGGCGGTGCACAGGCGCTGGTCGGCAACCTCCAGTTCGACCCCGAACTGGTCAACAGCTATGAAATCGGTGCTAAATATGCGACCGGCCCGTTCAGCGTCGGATTGACGCTGTTCCGTTCGGATTTCGAGAATTTCCAGCTCAACACCTTCAACGGCACGGTTTTCCTCGTTCAGAACATCAACGGCTGCGAAGACAGCCTGAATGGCGGCGATCGTGACCAGAGCAAGTTCCCGACAGCACCGAACTATAGCGCTGCTGCCGGAACGACTGGCGCCTGCGCTACCGACAAGGTGGGTTGGGGCGTTCGTTCGGAAGGTTTCGAACTCGAAGCCTCGCTGGTTCCCGCGCCGAGCTTCCGCATGACCGCGGGCCTGACCTATGCGAAGACGAAATATCGCAGCAATCTGGTCGGCACCAAGTCGGGCGCGCCGCTCGATCAGGCACTCCGCCTGCTCCCCGGCGACAATATGTCGAACGCGCCCGAACTGGTCGCCACCGGCAGCATCGCCTGGACCCCGGACATCGGCAGCAGCGGCCTTTCGGGCCTTGTTTACATCGATGGCCGTATGACGGGCGACTATAACACTGGCTCCGACCTGTTCCCGCAAAAGGAACAGAATGGCTATGCGATCTTCAACGCCCGCATCGGCGTTCGCGGCCCCGACGAGAAGTGGGGCATCGAATTCTGGGGCCAGAATATCTTCAACAAGCAATATGCGCAGGTCGCTTTCAACTCGCCTTTCCAGGAAGGTGCGACGACCGGGGCCTTTGCCGACCCGCAATATCCGGGCGGTCGCCAGATCTATTCGCAGTTCCTCGCCGAACCGCGGACCTATGGCATAACGCTGCGCGGCAAATTCTAAGGCGACGCACTATTGAGACAATGGGGGCGAGGCACGCGTGCCTCGCCCCTTTCTTTTGCCCGCTGCGTCAACCCGTCACATCTGACAGCTGTGGCACAAAAGCCGCGCACCCCGCATAATGACGTTACGGCATACGGCGGGCGCTGGCTTGTCGCCGCGAAATCGTGATACGCTCCGGCAACGATAAAAGACTGCTCTCCCTGCATAGACAATATTATGAGTGAGGAGGGCCATTCATGAAAATCCATTCCCGTCGTACTAACTGCCTGCTGCGCTCCAGCGCGGCCAGCCTGTCGCTTGTCCTCGGCCTCTTGGCCTTGCCTGTCGTCGCGCAGGAAGCCGGCGCTGAAACCGACGACAGCACCATCATCGTCACCGCAACTCGGCGCAGCGAGGCGCTGTCCGACGTGCCGATCGCCGTCTCGGCAGTTACCGGCGAAACGCTAGAAAAGACCGGCGCGACCGACGTCCGCGCGCTTGGCCAAGTCGCACCCTCGCTGCTCGTCTCGGGCGCGACAAGCGAGGTCAATTTCTCGGCGCGTATTCGCGGCATCGGCACCGTCGGCGAGAATCCCGGACTCGAAAGCTCGGTCGGGCTGTTCATCGACGGCGTGTATCGCAGCCGGACGGGGGTGGGCTTGTCCGAGCTCGGCGATATCGAACGCGTCGAAGTGCTACGCGGGCCGCAGGGGACCTTGTTCGGCCGCAACTCAACTGCTGGGTTGATCAACATAGTCACCAAGGGCCCTGAGCTTGGCGCCTTCGCGGGCAAGGGATCGGTATCTTACGGCAATTATGATTATTGGCGCGTCGACGGCATGATCAACGCGCCACTGGGCGACAAGGCCGCAGTGCGGCTCGACGGCGTCTGGCAGAAGCGCGACGGTTTCATCGAGAATGTCACGCCTGACGAACCCGATATCAACGACCGCGATCGCTGGCTGGTCAAAGGCCAGCTGATGTTCGAGCCAAGCGAGACGATGAGTTTCCGCCTGATCGCCGATTACAGCGAGCGCAAAGAAAATTGCTGCGGCGGCATCCTGCTCAACCCCGTCCGCAACCTGACGCGCGGCCCTGACGGCTTTCCGGTCGCATCGGCGAACACGCTGTTGCCGCTCCTGCAATTGCTGGGCGCCAATCACCAGGTCGCACCTGTCGGCACGAGTTTCGTTCGCCGCCAGTCGACGACGCCGGGGGTGACCTATCGGTCGGACACCAAGGATTGGGGCGTCTCGGGCGAATTCGACTGGGATCTCGGCGCTGCGACATTGACCTCGATCACCGCCTATCGCGATTACAAGAATGCGCAGGGTCAGGACGCCGATTTTAGCACGCTCGATATCCTTCGCCGCACCGATCTCGACCGCCGCTTTCGCCTGTTTACCCAGGAGCTGCGCTTGCAGGGCGAGGCGTTCGACGGACGCCTCGACTGGCTGGTCGGCGGCTATTATGCGAATGAGAAACTCGATGTCGACGACGACATCGTCTATGGCGCCAACTACGAGCGCTTCGCCAATTGTATCGCCGCCGCGACGCTTGCACCCGCACTGATAAACCCCGCCTCGGCGACCTGTTCGAACCTTCCGGCCGCAAATTTCCCCGGTTTTCAGGGCTTCGCGGCCTTGCTCGGCGCGGCAAGACTGAACGGTACCGGGAACAATGGGTCGACTTTTCACCAGCGCAGCACCAATTATGCGCTGTTCACGCACAACAGCTTCGACATTATCGAGGATGCGCTGACGCTGACGGTCGGCGCGCGCTATACGCATGAAAAGAAGACGCTGTCGGGCGACGCCAATTTCACCAACACTCTGTGCCCCGCGATCGTCAATTCGCCCTTTCAGGCGCTCGCAAGCCTCGCATGCGTAATTAACGGCACCGCCCCCGACATCGTCGCGGGCGCGCCGGGAACGAAGTTCAGCGAAGGCCAGTGGACCGGCACCGCGGTTTTGAGCTGGAAACCCGCGCCCGAGCTGCTCGTCTATGCCTCGGCATCGAAGGGCTACAAGGCCGGCGGCTTCAACCTCGACTATTCCGCCCTCGACCGGCCGTGCAGCACGACAGCTGGGTCGGTCGCGCAAAATGCGGCCTGCACGGCCGCGCTCGCGCGGCCCGCGAATTCTCCGGGTAATGGGCGACCCGAGGCGAGCGACTTGCAATTCGCGAGTGAAAAGGTCGACGCCTATGAACTGGGGGTCAAATGGGACGGCCCCGGGATCGACGTCAATGTCGCCGCTTTCTGGCAGGAATATAGCAATTATCAGCTCAACACCTTCAACGGCGTCAATTTCGAGGTCACCAATATCCAGGCGTGTAAGGACGATCTGGGGACTGGTCCGACCGACAATAATGCCACCACCGGCGCCTGTGCGTCGGATCGTCTGAAGCCGGGGGTCGTCGCGAAGGGCTTCGAGATCGAAACCTTCCTGCGTCCCGCGCGGTACGTTTCGGTCAATATGGGGCTGACCTATGTCGACACGCTCTATCGCCGCACTCTGGTGGGAACGGGCGGGCGGCCTTTGTCGCCGGTCCTCTTCCAGCTGCCCGGACGCGGAGTGTCGAACGCCGCCAAATATGTCGCTACCGCGGGGATCAGCTGGACGCCGCCGATCGGCGATTCGGGTCTGACCGCGCTCGTCTATCTCGACACGCGTATGCAGAGTGATACCAACACGGGGTCGAACCTCGACATCGAAAAGGAACAGGATGCCTTCGCCGTGTTCAACGGCCGTATCGGGCTATTCGGGCGCGACCGTCGCTGGGGCATCGAGCTTTGGGGCCAGAATCTGTTCAACAAGCAATATTACCAGATCGGCGCCGACATGCCGCTTCAGGGGTCGGGTTCATTCCGCGCCGTCGCGGCACCAGCGGTGAGCGGCCACCCCGGCACCGCGAACAAATTATTCGTCGGCTTCCCCGGTGAACCGCGCACTTATGGCGTCACCCTTCGCGGCCAGTTCTGACCGTCTCTCCCCCTCCCCACAATCGGGGAGGGAGTAGGGAGGGCCTGCCGCGGCCGGGCACTGTCGCGTCAGGCCCTTTCCTGTTTCGTTTCAGCAGCAGGGGTATTGTTGTCCCCCGGGGAACGGCCGGGTCTATCGCGCCCGCGCCGCCTGATGCGCGATGTCGGTGATGAGCTTGCGGAACAGAACGCCGCCCGCCGTCCCCGACGATTTGAGCGCGCGCTCGCAATCGAGCAAGCGGCTCATCAACCGCGCGATGCGGACCGAATCCCAGATATGGAGTTGCGCCGTGACGGCATCGCGCTCTTTCCAGAAGATGCCGCTGGTACGCGCCGACACGACGGTCGCGGGGTGCGCCCCGCCGTCGACCTCGGCACGCAGACGCGCGAGCGCCATCGCGCGGATAGCCAGCGCACGGATGATGCGGATTTCGGCAACGCCGACCGCCGCTGCTTTGGTCAGCATCGCGGGCAGATCGCGGACCTTGCCGCCGAGCGCGACATTGATGCACTCGCTGACATCTTCCTCATGCGTCGCAGCGCCAAGCGCGGCGATGTCGGCCGCGGTCACCTGTCGCTGACGATCGGGACCGGCGTCGAGATATAGCGCCATCTTCTCGATCTCGCGCCGCATCAGTGCCTGATCACCCGACACCAGATCGACGAGCAATTGGGCATCGGCGTTGGCGAGCCGTATCCCCTGCTCTTCGGCCGCAGACATCGCAATGCCCACCAACGCCCGGCGATCGGGCTGGTAACAGATCGCAGCGACGGCGTGGTCCGAGCCTTCGACAAGCTTGACGAGTTTCGATTTGGCGGTGACCGACGCGCCGGTGGCGATCACCGGATTGATCACCGTATCCGCCGCGAGCAGCGCCTCGACCGCGGCGAGGCTGTCATCGCCGCTGCCACTGAGTTCGAGCCGGATCACGCGCGCCGATGAAAAGAGCGACATCGATGCGGCTTCGGCGGCGAGCAGCGACGGGTCCTGCGAAAGCTGCGAGCCCGTGAGATCGAGCCGTTCGGCTTCCTTGCCCGCAAGGCCGAGCAGATGGCTGGCAACGGCTTCCATCGTCGCTTCATCGGGGCCGGTGAGGAGCGTGAAACGAACCCCGGGGTCGAGGCGCGAGAGGCGCTCGAGTTCAGCGGGCTTGACCGTTTTCATCGCCGACTATTGTGTCGGTGCGGGTGTCGCAGGCGCCGTCGCAGGCACTTGGCCGCCGCCGCGGTCGGCATAGACCGCGAGCCGCGAGACGATCTGGTCGGCGACAGCCGATGCCAGCCGTTCGAGCGCCGAGCTTTCGGCAGCGATCGTCGCATATTCGCTGCCCACAACGTCGATTCCGGCGTCGGAAAAGGCCGTCGCGTCGAGCACGACTTCACCGCTTGCGGCATCGACGAGCTGATAGCGCGCGCGCAAGGTGCGCCGCTCGCGCGTCACCGCATCATCGGCGCGGACGCCAAAGCCGGTGATCGAATCCTCAAGCCGGACATCGAGACGAAGCCGTTTGCCCGCACCTTGTCCGCCCTGCGTTGCCTGAAGCCGGTCGCGGAGCGCGTTGCGGACCAGCCAGCCGGAATGGCCTTCGATCGGTGCGACATCGACGTCGGCGAGTATCTGCGCCACCGCTCCCTTGCTGCCATTGGCGTATAAAGGGCGCAGCCCGCAGCCGCCGAGCATCAGCGAAGCGGCAACGAGCGAGGAGATGAGGAGGCTACGCATCTTGGACTCTCATGACCCTTATCCCCGTTTATGTCGAGCGACGTCGAGACACTTCGACGGCGCGCACAAACGATGGGCATCTCGACTTCGCTCGATGCGAACGGAAGTGGGAGATGCGTTTGAAATCATCTTCTAGGGAACGATATTCACCAAACGGTCGGGGACCACAATCACCTTCTTCGGTGCGGCGCCGCCGAGCAGCTCGACGATCCGCGGGCGCGAAAGCGCTGCGGCTTCCACGGCATCCTTGTCGAGGCCTTTGGCGAGCGTCATCGTATCGCGCAGCTTACCCGCCATCTGGATCGCGATTGTCACTTCGTCGTCGACGAGCAACGCCGGATCGGCGGCAGGCCAAGCGGCATCGGCGATCATCGGCGTCGTCCGCTGGCTCACGGGCAGCGCAGCCCAGGCTTCCTCAGCCAGATGTGGCATCATCGGCGCGACGAGGAAGATCAGCGTTCGGCAAGCTTCGGCGCGCGTCGCCGACGGTTTCGCTTTTTCGATCTCGTTCGCGAGCGCGTGGATTTTCGCAACGGCCTTGTTGAAGCCAAGAGCTTCGATGTCGATAGCAACCCCGGCAATCGCCTGATGCAGCTTGCGCGCCAACCCGGAATCTCCGCCGCCGTCACCAGTATTTTCGGTGTCGCCGAATAGGCGCCACAGGCGCTGAACGAAACGCCATGCGCCCTCGATGCCGGCCTCGCTCCACGGCAGATCGCGCTCGGGCGGGCTGTCGGACAGCATGAACCAGCGCACCGCGTCGGCGCCATATTGGTCGAGGATAGCGTCTGGATCGACGACATTCTTCTTCGACTTCGACATTTTGATCACGCGGCCGACATCGACCGGCGCACCGTCGGCGGTCAGCGTCGCACCATCGGCCGAACGCTCGATCTCGTCGGGCGTAAAGAACAGCGACGGCAGGCCTTCGCCCTGAACGCGGCTATAGGTTTCGTGCGTCACCATCCCCTGCGTGAACAGGCTCGCGAAGGGTTCGGTGATGTCGATCATCCCTATATGCTTGAGCGCGCGCGTCCAGAAGCGTGCGTAAAGCAGGTGGAGGATCGCATGTTCGATGCCGCCGATATATTGATCGACGGGCAGCCAGCGACGGATCACCTCGGGATCGAAGGGCTTGTCCGACGGCGAGCTAGCGAAACGCAGGAAGTACCAGGACGAATCGACGAACGTGTCGAGCGTGTCGGTTTCGCGTTCCGCGGCGCCGCCACATGACGGGCAGGCGACATGCTTCCACGTCGGATGGCGATCGAGCGGATTGCCGGGGACCGAGAAATCGGCGTCTTCGGGCAGCACGACGGGCAGCTGGCTCTTCGGCACCGGAAGCAGGCCGCAAGCCGAACAATGGATAAAGGGGATTGGAGTGCCCCAATAGCGCTGGCGCGAAACGCCCCAGTCGCGCAGGCGCCACACGGTCGTGCCCTTGCCCCATCCTTCATGCTCGGCGCGCGTGATGACTGCGGCCTTCGCCTCGTCGATTGTCATGCCGTCGAGGAAATGGCTGTTCACCAGCTTTCCGACGCCGGTATAGGCCTCGTTGCCCGTAAAATGCTGCGCGGTCTGGTCGCCGTCGGCGATCACGCGGTGAACGGGCACCTCGTATTTGCGTGCAAAGTCGAGGTCGCGCTGATCATGCGCCGGGCAGCCGAAAATCGCCCCTGTGCCATAGTCCATCAGCACATAGTTCACGACCCAGACGGGAATATGCCAATTGGGATCGAGCGGATGTTCGACCGCCAAGCCGGTATCGAAGCCGAGCTTTTCAGCGGTCTCGAGCTGCTCGGCCGAGGTGCCCTGCCGGCGGCATTCGGCGATGAACGCCGTCAGTTCGGGCGAATCCTTCGCCAGCCGTTCGGCGAGCGGATGGTCGGGCGAGATCGCCGCAAAGCTTGCGCCGAACAGCGTGTCGGGGCGTGTCGTGAAGACGTCGAAGCCCACAGCACCGCCCGCGAGCTTGAACGAAAACTCCAGCCCCTGCGACTTGCCGATCCAGTTTTCCTGCATCAGCCGGACTTTGTCGGGCCATTTGTCGAGGCTCTCGAGCCCTTCGAGCAATTCGTCGGCGAAGTCGGTGATTTTCAGGAACCACTGCGACAACTTCTTTTTCTCAACGAGCGCGCCCGAACGCCAGCCGCGGCCGTCGATCACCTGTTCATTGGCAAGCACGGTCATGTCGACCGGGTCCCAATTGACGTAGCTTTCCTTGCGCGTGACGAGCCCCGCGACGAACAGGTCGAGGAACAGCGCCTGTTCCTGACCATAATAATCGGGTTCGCAGGTCGCGAGTTCGCGGCTCCAGTCGATCGCGAGGCCCAGCCGCTTCAATTGCCCGCGCATCGACGCAATATTGTCGCGCGTCCAGCCGCCCGGATGAACGCCCTTTTCCATTGCGGCATTTTCGGCGGGCATGCCGAAAGCGTCCCAGCCCATCGGGTGCAGAACATCATGCCCTGTCATGCGCTTGAAGCGCGCGAGCACGTCGCCCATCGCATAGTTGCGCACATGCCCCATATGGATGCGCCCAGACGGATAGGGGAACATCTCGAGGATATAGGCCTTAGGCCGTTCAGTTCCGTCAGCGTCGCTCGTTTCGTTCGTGGCAAAGCTGTTCGCTGCCTCCCACGCCGTTTGCCAGCGGGCATCGGCGGCGAGGGCGCCAAAGCGCGGTTCGCGGGTCATTCTCGGTTACCCCGTTATCTGGTGGACGGCGCGAGTCCGCGCCGGCCTATATTAGTCCTTGAAGGCGCTGCGGCGCAGGTCGCGGGCGCGCGTGAGGATGATTTCCTCAAGCTTCTGCACCGTCGCTGCCTGAACTGGCGCATCGACCCAGGTGCCGCCTTGCCCAACCTGACGCGAGGCCGCGACGCGCAGCGCGTCGGCGCGCAGATCCTGATCGAGGATCGACACGGTCACCTTCATCCGTTCGCCGGGATTGCCCGTGTTCGCATACCAGTCGGTGATCACGACGCCGCCGGCCGAATCGGCTTGAAGCAGCGGCATGAAAGACAAGGCATCGAGCGAGGCGCGCCACAAATAGCTGTTCACGCCGATCGTCGTGACCTGGCTTGCAGCGAGGTCGGCGCGCGGCCGCTCTTTGTTGGCGCACGCCGAAAGGCCGAGCGCGGCCAGTCCGAGCAGTGCGAGCGTAGCCGGACGACGACCGAGCGTGGCAAGGACGGAAAGCTGGGACATGCCGATAACACCTTATCTTTTTGAGCGCCGCCGGAACAGAAAACCGCGCCGCGCATAACGGAATTGTCAGCGTCTCTATCGCCCTTGCCGCCATCGGGCAAGCGCGGCAATTTCGGCCTCGCAATGGTTCAGATTCTGGTCAGACTGGAGCCGCTGCGAAAGCCGACTGTGCTGATCGTGCAACAATTTTCAGGAAAAGCCAGAACGGTCAGATATTTTGACGGATTCACTGGCAATGAGACGCCAAGAGTCCTATTTACCGAGTCGATTGGGGTTGGAGTCGTAGCCATGCCGCGGAAACCGCGACATTTTTGGAAATTCGGAGTCGCTGCTTTGGCGGTGGTTTCGGTTGCGTTGCCGCCGGCTCTTGCCGCGATGTCGCGCACCGACCGGATTCGCGACACCGTCCTTTCGGAAACCCTGCTTGGTCAGTTTACTCCGGCATCGGGCGATACGCGACTGATCGCACGCTACAATAAAATGTCTGACGAAACGCGTCGCAGCTTCAGCTTCACGCCCGCTATGACCGACGACAGCCGCAAGAACCGCGCGATCACCGTCGTGATTCGCGCCCGTGATGACGCATCCAGCGCAGCGCGCACTTCGGTGCTGGCTGCTGGCCGCACCACGCCGGTCGCCATTGCCCCAGTCAAATATAATCTGGGCGCATCGGTCGGCTTCGAGAAATTCGTCACCCCGTCACTGCCGCGTGGCACCGACCTGCGTAATCTGCCGGTCGCGAAGGCTCCCGAACAGGACGAGAAAAAATCGCGCTTCGCCACGCGAATGGTCAACCGCCCCAGCGACCCCAGCGGAGCAACCGATCGTGTCACGGCTCCCGGCGAAGCGCCCGCTGTCGATGTGGTCAGCAGCTATCGTCTGACGAAGAATCTCGATGTAACGGCGGGTGTCCGCTATCGCGCCGATGACCGGGTCGAGCCGCTGACCGATTCGCGCCGCGACAGCCAGGCAGTTTATGTCGGGACGGCTTTCCGCTTCTGACGCGTCCGGCGCTTCGTCGCCTTTTCTTCCCAAGCATCAATCGCTGCCCATCCGGCTTGCTTTCCGCTTGCGCGGCTTAGTTTGCGAGCGCGCGTTGCTGTCATCCCGCCCAGTGCAATGGCCTGGGTGCCCGCCAGCCTCGCCAGGCGCATCCACGTCGTCATCCCGAGGGTCGGCGCATCGGGGTGCGACCGTGTCGGGTAAAGCGGCGAAATGAAGACACCATCGACGCCGGCGCGGCCCGCCTGTCGCGCCTCGCGCGCGTCATGGACTGGCATTGTGACGATCAGGCCGAGTCGGCGCGCCTGCACGGCACGCGCGGCATCATGCTGGCGAAGATGGACGCCATCGGCACCCCATCGGCGCGCGAGATCCGGCCGCCCTGCCAAGAATATCGTCAGCCCGCGCCTCCGTGCGACCCGGATCAACCGACGCAACATTCGCCAACGGGCAGCCTTCGCAAGCATACCCTGGCGCAGAACGATGCCGCTGCCCGGCGGCAGCAGCGCGGCCAGTTCGGCCATTCCGATCGTCAGCCGGTCGTCGCTGAACAGCCATTGGTCGGGCAATCGGAGCGGCAAGGGGTGGCGTCGGACCATCGCCCTTTCTATAGGCGCGTCGCGGGCACGTGCAACGCGCCGAACAGGACATGATGATGAGCGAAGCTGCAGAGCGACTGGCGGACGTACAGGCCCATATTGCAGACGCCGCGCAGCGCGCGCAGCGCCGCGCGGGCGACATCAACCTGATCGCGGTGTCGAAGACGCATGATGCGGAGGCGATCCGGCCGCTGATCGCTGCGGGCCAGCGACATTTCGGCGAGAATCGCGTGCAGGAGGCGGCGGCGAAATGGCCCGAGCTGCGGGCCGAAACCCCCGATGTCGTGCTGCATCTGATCGGCCAGCTGCAATCGAACAAAGCCGACGAAGCCGTCGCGCAGTTCGACGCGATCCATTCGGTCGATCGCAGTTCGCTGGTCGGCGCGCTCGCACGCGCTTGTGAAAAGGCAGGCAAACAGCCGATCTTGTTCGTTCAGGTCAAATTCGGCGAAGAAGAACAAAAAGGCGGCTGCGCCGTCGCCGACCTTCCCGCGCTGCTCGCCGAAGCGAAGGAGGCGGGGCTGACCATCGACGGATTGATGGCGATACCAACCGCCGATATCGAACCCGCACCTTATTTCGCGCTGCTCGACGAGCTCGCCGAACGCCACGCGCTGCCGCTGCGTTCGATGGGGATGAGCGCCGATTATGAGACCGCGGTCACGCTGGGCGCGACGCACGTCCGCGTCGGGACGGCGCTATTCGGGTCGCGGTGACGCGGTAACCCGACAATGCGCCTCGCCCTGACGCGTCGCGGCAGGGGAGGATTGCCACCCGCGTGGCCGATCATCAGGCCGTCGGCCGCTTCCACGGTGCATCATAATGAATTGCCACCGCAGTAGCTGAGGCTTCGATCACCGCACGCCACCAGCGGCTGATCGGGTTCGTTTCGTTGCACGGAACCATTGGTCTTCTCCTTCAAGCGAGCCGCCGCAGGGAGGGGAGCGGGCCTGATCGGCCCCGGCGGCTACGGGCTCTGTCTAAATCCGACACGATGGCGATTGGCGCTCAAATTGACCGTGCGGGCGACTATTTTTCGCGTTATGAGCACAATCATGCGAAAAATTGCTGATCTCGATGATTTCGACCGGCGCCTGCTCGATCTGGTTCGCCAGAACAACCTCGAGCCCGCACGGATTCTTGCGGAGAAGGTCGGCCTTTCCTTGTCGGCCGTACTCCGCCGTTTGCGGCGACTGCGCGACGACAAGATCATCGTCGCCGATATTGCGGTGGTCGATCCGGCGCTGACCGGTTCGGCGCTCACCATGCATGTGCTGGTGCAGATGCAGCAGGCGGGGCCGCAGACGATGGACAATTTCGCGCGTCAGATCGCCCGCTATCCCGAAATCACCGGCGCGTGGGACGTCACCGGCGACGATGATTTCCTGTTGAAGGTCCAGGTCGGCTCGATGGAAGATTATGACATGTTCACCCGCCGTGCGCTGGGCGAGGACAAGGGCGTCCATTCGTTCAAGACGCTGATCACGATCCGCAACATCATCGAGAATGACATCGCCCGGCGCCCGCTGCGCGATCGGTGAAGTTTAAGTTCTCGCGTCAACCTAATCCCGCTCGCATCGAGCGAAATCGAGATGCGCACCGGGCGGGGCGTCACGCCGAGAAGTGTCTCGACTGCGCTCGATGCGAACGGACGAAGAGATGCCGCGAAACCAGCCGGCAATCAGGCACGAAAAAGGGCGGCGCAAATGGCCGCCCTTTGAGATCCCGGCTTTCGCCGCGATGATACAAGCCATTCCGTTCAGCGAAGCCGAACGGAACGATGCATCACTTGATCTTGGCTTCCTTGAACTCGACATGCTTGCGCACGCGCGGGTCATATTTCCGCACCGACATCTTTTCGGTCATCGTGCGCGGGTTCTTTTTCGTGACGTAGAAAAAGCCCGTGTCAGCGGTGCTCACCAGCTTGATCTTGACGGTCGTCGGCTTGGCCATGGCCCTATTCCTCGAAAAATCTGCACATCCGCCGGAGGTCCGACCGATGCGGCGGGACTAGGGGCCCCGACGTTGGTGTGAAAAACATGAAGGGCCGCGCACAAGGCGCCGCCTTCAATATCCGCGCGCCTCTGACCGGATTCGGCGCTTCTGTCAAGCGAAAGGAGCGGATGAACGGCGCAGGACCGCCCATCCGTCAGGGAATATCAGGCGTTCTTGATTTCGAAGCGGACGCGCATTTCCTTCCAGCTTTCCTCGGGCACTCCGCCGCGCGTCGCAGCCTTGAAGCGCCATTTGGAAAGCGCACGCCGTTTCGTCGCCTCGAAAAACGCCGGATCGTCGGTGCTGACAAGGTCCACGGCTTTCACCCGCCCGTCGATACCGATCAGCACGCGAACCACCACGACGCCCTCGACCCCCTCGCGCTGCGCGCGCGCCGGATAGTCGGGTTGGAACACCCCCATATAGCGCTGGTCGAGCTGTGCGAGCACCAGCTTAGGCGGCGCGGGTGGATCAAGGATTTCCGGAACCACCGGGCCTGTGCCCGTGCCCGTGCCGACGGGCAATTCATAGCCCTTGTCGGGGGCCATGAACGGTGGATCCTGCGTCACCGGCTTGAACGGCGTTTTTACCGTCGTAACGGGATTTTCTATCATTTGTTCTTTCGGCTGAGCGCTGGGCTGTGGCTCGGGCGGTTGCGGCGTCGACATTGTGATCGACGTCCACTCCGACGGGTCGCTCGTCGGCTTACGCTCGATCATCATCGGCGACAGCGCCACCGCAACGACCAGCGCGACAGGCAAGCCCACCGCGAGCAGCGCCGCCACCGGATGGCGGCCGTTGTCGCTGCCATAGCTGTTGCGCGGCACAGCCGCCGACGCGCCCTCGGGGGCTGTCGTCGCCTCGGGCGCCGCCCATATCGAGGAAATCAAGGGTATGAGGGTCATGGCATCTCTCCTTGCCTACCACGACCCGGCCCCGCGGCGTTTTGACCATCGTCATCGGCCAAGTCAGATTGAAGTGATATTATATCATCACTCGGCTTGTCAAGTAGAACGATAGGCAAGCAGCGCGGCGCTCAACTTGTCGCGTGTCAGGCCGCCGATAGCCGCGCCACCGCCTGATCCTTGTCGATCAGCGGCAGCAATTCACCCATGTCGGGGCCATGATCGCGCCCGGTCAGCGCGCGGCGGAGCGGGAGAAACAAGGCGCGGCCCTTGGCGCCCGTCGCCTCCTTCACCGCGCCGGTCAGCGCGTGCCAAGGGTCCGCGCTCCAATCGATCGCCGGCGCGGCAGCCGCAGCCGCCGTTAGCACGGGCCGATCGGCTTCATCGGCGGCGGCCGGGGTAAAAGCCCCATCGAATACCGCAACCCACTCGGCCGCCTCCGCCACCGTCATCAGATTCGGACGAATCGCATTCCAGCGTGCGGCGTCGATCGCTACGGGCAGGCGGTCGGCGACCGCGGCATGATCGGTGTGATGCAGAATTTTCTGGTTGAGCAGCGCAAGTTCGCCCTCGTCAAATCGCGCGGGCGCGCGCCCAAAGCGCGCGAAATCGATCCCCTCGATCAGCGGGGCAAGGCTCGTCACCGGCTCGACCGGATCGCTCGTTCCCAGCCGTGCCAGCAGCGCGGCGAGCGCGATCGGCTCGATCCCCTCATCGCGCAGGCTTGCCATCCCGAGCGAGCCCAGCCGTTTCGACAATTTGCCCTCGGTGCCGACCAGCAACGCTTCATGCGCAAAGGCCGGCGGGGTGGCGCCGAGCGCCGCGAACATCTGAATTTGCGTCGCGGTGTTCGACACATGGTCTTCACCGCGCACGACATGCGTGATGCCCATCGCAATATCGTCGATCACGCTCGGCAACAGATACAGCCAGCTGCCATCGGCGCGGAGCACCACCGGATCGGACATGGTTTTGGGTTCAAAATGTTGCGCACCACGCACCATATCGACCCACTCGATCGCGGCGTCATGGTCGAGCCGGAAACGCCAATGCGGTGCGACACCCTCAGGAACAGGCGAATCGGCGGCCTTGCGCTCATAAACGGGCGGCAGTCCGCGCGAGAGCAGGATCTTGCGCCGAATATCGAGTTCTTCGGGCGTCTCGTAACAGGCATAGACGCGGCCCGCCGCCTTCAGCTTGGCAAATTCGGCTTCATAGAGCGCGAACCGCGCCGATTGCCGCTCCTCGCCATCAATGTCGAAGCCGAGCCAGCCGAGGTCGGCGCGAATCGCGTCGACATATTCCTCTTTCGACCGCTCAAGGTCGGTGTCGTCGATGCGCAGCAGGAAGCGCCCGCCATGCTTGCGCGTCCACAGCCAGTTGTGGAGCGCGGTGCGGACATTGCCGACATGCAAGATGCCGGTCGGCGAGGGAGCGAAACGGGTAACGACGGTCATGGGGTGCGCCTATAGCCGCTTTGGCCGCGTGGCGACGACAAATTGTTCGCTCGTGGGAGAGGAGGATGGAGCGGCTGGCCGCTTTCTCAGCCGGTCCGGAAGCCATGCGTGATCGGATAGCGGCGATCGCGACCGAAATTGCGCGTCGACAGCTTGACCCCAGGGGGCGCCTGTCGGCGCTTATATTCGGCGAGCATCAGCAGGCGTTCGATCCGCACCACCGCGTCACGATCGAACCCATATCGCACCACGACATCGTCGACGCTAGCCTCTTCCTCGACCAGCATGTGGAGCATGCGATCGAGGTCGGCATAGGCTGGCAGGCTGTCCTCGTCCTTCTGGTCGGGACGCAGTTCGGCGCTGGGCGGCTTGGTGATGATCGTATCGGGCATCACCGGCGTCACCGGGTTGCGCGACAGCCGCGGTACATTTTCGTTCCGCCATTTGGCGACCGCGAACACCGTCAGCTTATACGCGTCTTTCAGCGGATTATAGCCGCCCGCCATGTCGCCATAGATGGTCGCATAGCCGACGCTCATCTCGCTCTTGTTGCCGGTGGTGAGCAACATCGGGCCGAATTTGTTGCTAAGCGCCATCAGCGTCACGCCGCGGATGCGCGACTGGACATTTTCCTCGGTGATATCGACGTCCTTGTCGGCAAAGGTGCCGCTGAGCATCGCATCGAACGCTTCGACCGCAGGAACGATCGAAATCGTGTCGAGCCTGCAGCCGATCATCGCGGCGCAGCCGGCCGCATCGTCAAGACTCGTCTGACTGGTAAAGCGGCTCGGCATCATCACGCACCAGACTTTGTCGGGGCCGAGCGCATCGGCGGCAATCGCCGCGCAGATCGCCGAATCGATCCCGCCCGACAGGCCCAGCACGACACCGGGAAAGCGGTTGCGCTCGACATAGTCGCGCAGGCTCACGATCATCGCGCTATAGATATCGGCCGGATGCGCTTCCCATTCGGCGATCGCGCCGCTGTCGCAGGTCCAGCCTGCCGCACCCTTCGTCCAGTGGGTAACGCGTTCCTCCGCCTCCCAATCGGTCAGCCGGTGCGCCGCGCTGCCATCGGCATTCAGCACGAACGAACAGCCGTCAAACACCAGTTCATCCTGACCGCCAATACGGTTGAGGAAGATCAGCGGCAGGCCGGTTTCGGCGACGCGCCCGGCGAACACCTGGCTCAGGCGGCGATCGTCCTTGTCAATCTCATACGGGCTGCCGTTGACCGAAATCAGCAGTTCGGCGCCCTGCGCGGTCAGATGCTCGCAAACCTTCGGCAACCAGCCGTCTTCGCAGATTGGCAGGCCCAGCTTGATGCCGCGCCATTCGACAAAATCGGGAAGCGGACCGGGCGCGAACACACGCTTCTCGTCAAAGGTGCCGTAATTGGGGAGCTCATGTTTGCGCCGCGTCGCGACGATTTCACCTCCGTCGAGCAGCGCGACGATATTGTAAAGCGCGTCACCGTCTCGATCGACCGATCCAACGAGCATCGCCGGACCGCCGTCGGCGGTGTCGGCCGCCAACTCGGCGAGCAGCTTCGCGGCGCGTTCGGCCAGCGCGGGCTTGAGCACCAGATCCTCGGGCGGATAACCGATCAGCTGTAACTCGGGATATAATATCAGGTCGGCATCGGGATGCCGCGCGCGCACCGCGCGCATTGCGGCGGCGTTGGCGGCGAGGTCGCCGACGGCTTGAGTCATCTGCGAAAGGACGATGGAGAGTTGCTGCGTCATGCGCTTCGTTTAGCCGCGGTTTCGGGTCCACTGAAACAATATTCGGCGGCGCGCCGTTCCTTTGGCGGACGAAAGGCAAGATCACCCTTCCCCTATCGGTCGCCGCTGGCTAAGGGGGCGCGCAATCCCCACCCGCGCGAAAGGGCCTTGCACGCCATGAAACTCATCTCCGGCAACAGCAACCTCCCGCTGGCCCGTGCGATTGCGGACTATCTGGAACTTCCGCTGACCGACACCAGCGTCCGCCGCTTTGCTGACGAAGAGGTCTTCGTGGAAATTCACGAAAATGTTCGAGGCCAGGATGTCTTCATCGTCCAGCCGACCAATTTTCCGGCAAACGACAATTTGATGGAATTGCTAATCATCACCGACGCGCTGCGCCGCGCCTCGGCGAAGCGCATCACCGCGGTGGTCCCCTATTTCGGCTATGCACGCCAAGACCGCAAACCCGGTCCGCGTACCCCGATCTCGGCCAAGCTCGTCGCCAACCTCATCACCACCTCGGGCGCCGACCGCGTCCTCGCGATCGACCTGCACGCAGGTCAGATTCAGGGCTTCTTCGATATCCCGACCGACAATCTTTATGCCGCCCCCGTAATGAGCGCCGACATTCAGGCGCGCTTCGCGGGGAAGAATCTGATGGTTGTGTCGCCCGACGTCGGCGGTGTGGTTCGCGCCCGTGCGCTCGCCAAGCGGCTCGACAACGCTCCGCTGGCAATCGTCGACAAGCGCCGTGAACGCGCCGGCGAGTCCGAAGTGATGAACATCATCGGCGACGTGAAGGGCCGCTTCTGCATCCTGATCGACGATATCGTCGACTCGGCGGGCACGCTGTGCAACGCCGCCGCCGCGCTGAAGGCCGCAGGCGCCGAAGGCGTCGTTGCCTATTGCACCCATGGCGTGCTGTCGGGCGGCGCCGTCGCGCGCGTCGATGCGAGCGAGCTTACCGAACTCGTCATCACCGATTCGATCCAGCCGACCGACGCGGTCAACGACAGCGGCAAGGTCCGCGCGCTGACTGTCGCGCCGTTGCTTGGCGAAGCGATCAAGCGCATCGCCGACGAGTCGAGCGTCTCTTCGCTCTTCGACTGATCCGTCTCAGCGCGCGAGCAGCGCGCCGACAATCAACTCCAGCTCGCGGCGAAAGCTTGCATGATCCGGCGCCGCATGGACGAGCCCCTTCGCTGTCCAGCATAGTGCCTGCGCCATGCTGCCCGCGCGCGACACTGCGGCGCCGGGTCCGCTGATCCGAATCGCGCTTGCCATTGCAGCAACGAGCTTCCGTTCGGCGGCGCGCACCGTCTCGCCGGGTTCTGGCGCGACCATCACCGCCACCTCGATCCCATATGGTGACGCGCGCAGCATTGCCATATGCTGGCCCACCCACGCATCGAGCGCCGCGAACAAGCGCGCCACCAACGTCGCCCCGGGATTGTCGAGACTGCGCAGCGCCGCATCGAGCGACCCTTCGATCAGCGATTTCATCGCCCACTCGGCCAGTTCGGGCTTCGATCCAAAGCGATTATAAAGCGCCTGACGCGACACGCCGGTGGCCTTCGCAAGATCATCCATCGACGCCTTGCGAAAACCGACGCGGGCGAAAACCGCAAGCAGGGGATCGGCGGAGATTCTATTGCTCATTTGGACGAATGTACAATTAATATCAGTTTTGTAAACTTTATATAATCGAGCGATTTGGTCTCTGCTTGCGGTGCTGAGGGGTGGCGGGCGCAGCGTGGCTGCGCTAGCGATGAGCTCATGTCGCTCACATCCGATCTCATCCTCGCCAACCGCCTCGCCGATGCCGCTGGCGAAGTAATTCGCCCGCTCTTCCGCACCGCCGTCACGCATGAGGCGAAGGCCGACGCATCGCCCGTGACCGAGGCCGACCGCGGCGCAGAAGCGGCGATGCGCCGTCTGCTCGATGCCGAGGCGCCACGCGACGGAATCATCGGTGAGGAATATGGCGCCGAACGTGCCGACGCATCGCGTCAATGGGTGCTCGACCCGATCGACGGCACGGTCAGCTTCATGGCCGGCCGCCCGATTTTCGGCACGCTGATTGCGCTGCTCCAAGATGGCTGGCCCGTCCTCGGCATCATCGATCAGCCGATCAACGGCGAACGCTGGGTCGGCGCGCTTGGGCAGCCGACTTTGTTCAACGGCAAACCCGTTCGCACCCGCACCTGCCGCGAGTTGGCCGATGCGACGCTCGCGACAACCGGTCCGCAATATTTCGCCGACCATGATGCCGAGCATTTCATGTCGCTCGCCGCCAAGACCGCGCACAAGCGACTGATCTTCGGCGGCGACTGTTATAACTACGGGCTGCTCGCGAGCGGCCATGTCGACCTGGTCGTCGAGGCCGGATTAAAGCTCCACGACTATGCCGCGCTCGTCCCCGTCGTCGAAGGCGCGGGCGGAACAATGTGCGACTGGAATGGCGATCCGCTGAACGCCGATAGCGCAGGCCATGTGATCGCGCTAGGCGACCCGGCGCGGCTGGAGGATGTGATCGAAGGGCTCGCCTGCCACCACGATCACGACTGAGCGATGTCGCGGACGGGCATTGTCGCGCTGGCATGGCGACCGGGCTATGCTGTCGTCGCCCTCCTTGTATTTCTGGTCGAGGTGGCAATCGCCCTGTGGGTTCGCGACGCTTTCGTGCGTCCCTATCTCGGCGACGTGCTCGCGGTAATCCTCGTCTATTTGGTGCTGCGCGCAGTCACGACATGGCGCGTCATTCCCGCCGCCCTCGCCGCTTTGGCTGTTGGCCTGGCTGTGGAGATCGGACAGGCGGTGAACTTGCTGGACCTTCTGGGTCTGTCGAATCATGCGGTTGCGAGAATCCTGTTCGGCACGGCATTCAGCGTCGGGGATATTTTCTGCTACACCGCCGGAGCAGCTATCGCAGTACTCGCCGAATATGCGCGTGGACGGATCGCAGGCCGCGGCAATGGCAATCGCGCGCGCGTTTAAATCGCCTCATTGCTTGCGTTTCGGTACGAATCCGTCTAGGCGCGCGCCTTCCGATTGTGTCGACTGGCTGAAAGGGCTGCCAGGTCGATACGCAAACGGACTTCAAAAGGAGACCAAAATGCCCAAAATGAAGACCAAGAGCGGTGTGAAGAAACGCTTCAAATTCACCGCCTCGGGCAAAGTGAAGCACGGCGTTGCCGGCAAGCGTCACCGCCTGATTTCGCACAATTCGAAGTATATCCGCACCAACCGCGGCACCAGCGTGCTCAGCAGTTCGGATGTGGCCCATGTGCGCCTCTGGGCGCCCTACGGCCTGAAGTAAGGAGCGCTAAGCTATGTCACGCATCAAACGCGGCGTAACCACGCGCGCCAAGCACAAACGCGTATTAGAACAGGCGAAGGGCTATTACGGCCGTCGCAAGAACACCATTCGCGTCGCCAAGCAGGCGGTCGAAAAGGCTGGTCAATATGCGTATCGCGACCGCAAGGTTAAGAAGCGCAATTTCCGCGGTCTGTGGATCCAGCGCATCAACGCTGCAGTTCGCGCCGAAGGCCTGACCTATTCGCAGTTCATGCACGGCGTGAAGCTGGCCGGGAT
>JAURVS010000027.1 GCA_030655355.1 Sphingopyxis sp. | reverse complement strand
TAGAGCGGCGCGAAGTCGGTGTTCACCGTCGTGTCGAGCAACTGATCGAGGCTGTCGATGACGAAATAATTCTGCTGAAAATCGTCGATCCGGTAATCGGTGCGCATTACGCGCGCGAGGTCGAAGCCGATCCGGTTCGGGCTGTCGCTGTCGAGTGCGAAGACGCTTTCGGCAAAGGATGAGACGATGCCCGCGCCATAGATGCGCAGCCCGCCCGCGTCGCGGATCAGGCCGAATTCGACGGTATACCAATAAAGCCGCGCCAGCTGTTTGAGCGCGTCGAATTTCAGGCTGCGCAATCCGCCTTCGCCATAGGCGACCATATAGTCGGCGAACACTGGGTCGGCGAGCATCGGGACATGGCCGAAGACATCGTGGAAGACGTCGGGTTCCTGCAGATAATCGAGCTGCTCGGGCGTGCGGATGAAATTGCCCGCGGGAAAACGGCGGTTTGCGAGATGATCGAAAAACACCTCGTCGGGGACGAGCCCCGGCACTGCGATCACTTGCCATCCCGTCGCCGCCATCAGCCGCGCGTTGAGCTCGCGATAATCGGGGATGCCCGGCTTTTCGAGGCGCAGCACGTCGATGCCGCGCAGGAAAGCGTCGGCCGCGCGGCCGGGCAGCATGTCCGACTGGCGCGCGAAGAGACGGTCCCACATCGCATGTTCGTCGGCGGTGAAGGCATCCCAATTTTGCGAAATCGTCCAGTCGGCCGCGGCGCCCGGCGGCGGCGTGTCATGGACGTGGGTCAATGGGCTTTCCATGCGCAGGCTTCTAACATCAAAATGGTTTCAAGTGAAACTTTATTCGCCAATCGCCACGACCGAAGTTGCAAGACGATCGACTTCGACGCGGTCGTGGCTGACATAGAGGATCGGCAGTTTGAGTTCGTCGCGAACCCGCTCGATCACTGTCATGATCTCGCCGCGCCGCGCTGCGTCAAGCGACGACAAGGGTTCGTCCATCAGCAAGATTTCGGGCGCAGCGAGCAGCGCACGCCCGATCGCTACGCGCTGAGTCTCGCCCCCCGACAAGGTGTGCGGCCAGCGGTCGAGGAGGTCGGCAATCCCCAGAAAGCGGACGGCTTCGTCGAGGCTCATCCAGCGGTCGGCGGGGGCGGCGAGATCATGGCCATAGAGGAGATTCGCACGGACGCGGCGATGCGGGAAGAGGCGGCCGTCCTGAAACACATAGCCGACACGCCGCGCCTCGGGCGGCAGGTCGATGCCGTCGCCGAACAAAGTCCGGGCGCCAATTCGGATATGGCCGCGATCGGGCTTTAGCAGCCCGGCGACCATGTTGAGGATGCTCGTCTTGCCAGCGCCCGACGGACCGAACAGCGCGGTCAGCCCCGCCCCTGCAGTGAAGCGTGCGGCGATGATCCGATCGCCGCGCAGCTTTTCGACGTCGATATCAATCGCCATGGTCGCGCTTTCCGGCGTGCGTGCGCCGCACGAGCCATTCGGAGAGCACCAGAGCGCCGAGCGACAGCGCGACCGAAAGCAGCGCGAGGCGCGTCACCATCGCTTCGCCATCGGGCACCTGCAGCGCCGAATAGATGGCGAGCGGCAAGGTGCGCGTTTCGCCCGGAATGTTCGACACGAAAGTGATCGTCGCGCCGAATTCGCCGATCGAGCGCGCGAAGCCGAGGACGAGCGCGGCGAGAACGCCGGGGAGCGCGAGCGGCAGGCTGATCGTCCAGAAGCTGTGCCAGCGTCCGGCGCCGAGCGTCCGCGCCGCGCCCTCGAGCCGCCGGTCGATGCCCTCGATCGACAGCCGCATCGCGCGCACCATCAGCGGCAGCGCCATGATTGCAGCGGCGAGCGCGGCGCCGGTCCAGCGGAACATCAGGCTGACCCCGAACCAGCTTTCGAGCCAGCGCCCCACCGGACCGAACGGGCCGAAGGCGATCAGCAGCAGCCAGCCGGTAACGACGGGGGGCAGAACGAGCGGGAGATGCACCAGCGCATCGACGACGACGCGGCCCGGAAAGCGATAGCGCGCGAGAAGCCAGGCGAGCGCGAAGGCGATCGGTAGCGTGACAAGCACCGCAACACCGCCAACCTTGAGCGATAGCGCGACGATCCCCCACTCTTCAGGCGACAGCATCGAGCGCCACCCCATCGTCATTGCGAGCGCAGCGAAGCAATCTTTGGCGGTTTAGCGCCGCAAGAGATTGCTTCGCTGCGCTCTCAATGACGAGGTGTTTCATATGTCAGGGCGCCGAGAAGCCGTGGCGCGCGAAGATTGCGCGGCCCTGTTTCGAGAGAAGAAAGGCGCGGAAGGCGGCGGCGTCCTTGCTGCGCGATGCCTTGAGCAAAGCGACCGGATAGCGGATCGGCGGATGGCTCGCCGCCGGGAAGGTCCCGACGATCCGCACCGCTTTCGATGCGCGCGCGTCAGTGGCGTAGACGATGCCGAGGGGCGCCGCGCCGCGTTCGACAAGCGCCATTGCGGCGCGGACATTTTCGGCGGGGGCGGTTTTGGCGGCGACACTGGGCCACACGCCGAGCGCGGTGAGCGCGGCTTTCGCATATTTGCCCGCGGGCACCGCATCGGGATCGGCGATCGCGAGGCGCCCGGTGCCGAGCGCCTTGGCGATCGGGAAGCCGCGCGCGGGGGTCAGCCGCACTTTGCTCGACGTGGGGGCAATCAGCACGAGGCGGTTGCCGAGCAAGGTCGTGCGCGTGCCGACGCGGAGCAGCCCCGCCC
>JAURVS010000026.1 GCA_030655355.1 Sphingopyxis sp. | reverse complement strand
TCCATTCTCAGCGCCGATTTCGCGCGGCTGGGGGAGGAAGTGCGTGCCATTGAAACTGCGGGCGCCGACTGGGTGCATATCGATGTGATGGACGGGCATTTTGTGCCGAATCTGACGATCGGTCCGGCCGTCGTAAAGGCATTGCGGCCGCATTCGACGCTGCCGTTCGACGTCCATCTGATGATCAGTCCGGTCGATCATTTCCTCGACGCTTTTGCCGAGGCGGGCGCCGACATCATCACCGTCCATCCCGAAGCGGGCCCGCACATTCACCGCACTGTCCAGCACATCAAGTCGCTGGGCAAGCAGGCGGGCGTGTCGCTCAATCCCGCGACCCCGGCGAAGATGCTCGACTATCTGATCGACGACATCGACCTGGTGCTGATCATGAGCGTCAACCCGGGCTTTGGCGGCCAGAGCTTCATTTCGAGCCAGCTTCGCAAGATCGAGGCGGTCCGCAAGATGATCGACAAGACCGGCCGCGATATCCGGCTGGAGGTCGATGGCGGCATCGATGCAGGCACGGCCCCGCTGGCGATCGCGGCGGGCGCCGATGTGCTGGTCGCGGGCACGGCGACCTTCAAGGGCGGCCCCGACGCCTACGCCGATAATATTCGACGCCTGCGCGGCGCCTGAGTGATGGAGGGGAGACCGTTGACTTCTGCCCCTGCCGACCTGCCGACCGACCTCGGCGACGAAGCCCCGCCGCTCGATGACACGATCGAGCCCGGCAAAAGGCTGATCCGCCTTCCCGCCGACAAGGGCCTGTCGCTTGGCGACCGCGTCTCCAATGCGATCACGCGGCTCACCTGGCGGACCCCGCTTCATGCCTTGCGGCTGAAGGGACGTTTCCCGCTCAAGCTGCTCGGCGTTCCGGCCGATCCGATTCCGGGTGACGCGCGCGCAGGCACCGCGATCCGCGCGGGGCACTTCCTGCATCGCGGGCTCAAGCTGCCGCTCGGCCAGCTCGACTTTGCGGCGCTGACCGTCGCGCCGACCTTTGCCGACTATCTCCACAGCTTCGCTTGGCTGCGCGACCTAGCCGCCACCGGATCGCGCGCTGACGGCGCTCCGATTGCCGAGGCGGTTGTCCGCCACTGGCTCGGCACGCATGGCGAGACGGTGAGCGAACCCGCGTGGAAAGCCGACAACACGGCGTGGCGCATCCTGTTCTGGGCCGCACACGCGCCGCTGATCCTGTCGTCGAGCGACCTCATCTATCGCTCGGCGGTGCTCAATCATCTTGCGCGCGCCGCACGGCACCTCGACCGCGTTGCCGACAAGACGCGCCCCGGCACCGGCCAGATGGTCGCATGGGTCGGCATCGTCGCGGCGTCGCTGTTGATGCCCGGCGGCGAACCGCGGCAGATATTCGGCGAGGCGGGGCTTCGCAAAGTCCTTGAAACCAGCTTCTACGCCGACGGCGGCAACATCTCGCGCTCGCCGCAGGCGCAGCTCGACGCGATCATGGCGCTGTCGATGCTCGTGAAAATCTATGACATGCGCCGCATGGAGGTCCCGCCCTTCATTCAGGAAGTGCTGGCGCGCGCGGTTCCGGCGCTGCTTGGCCTGCTGCACAGCGATGGCGGCATGGGCAGCTGGCAAGGCAGCGGCGCGACATCGGCGGCCTATGTTCAGGCGATCGTCGATGCCAGCGGCGTGCGCACGCGGCCGCTCAAGCAGGCGCGCGACTGGGGCTATCAGCGGCTGGTCGCAAACAAGGTCGTGCTGCTCGCCGATGCGGCGCCGCCGCCGATCGCGCGCGTAACCGAAGCGGGCTGCGCATCGACGCTTGCCTTTGAACTCAGCGACGGCGCCGAGCGGATCGTAGTCAATTGCGGCGGCGCCGCGCTCACTGGAGCGACGATCCCCGCTGATCTGGCGCGCGGGCTGCGCACTACTGCAGCGCATTCGACGCTGATTCTGGCCGACACCAATTCGACCGCGATTCTGGCCAATGGTTCGCTCGGCAAGGGCGTGACCGAAGTCGAACTCGACCGGCGCGAGACGCCGCAGGGCAGCCGGCTGGAGATGAGCCACGACGGCTATGCGCGGCGCCATGGGTTGATCCACCGCCGCCTGCTAATCCTGTCGCCGAACGGGCGCGAGTTGCGCGGCGAGGATCTGCTGCTTCCCGCGCCGCGCACCCGCCGCAAGGGCGACAAAGGCTTTGCTCTACGCTTTCACCTCGGCGCGCATATTTCGGCGAGCCTGACCGCCGACAAGCTCGGCGCGCTGCTGCGCATCAACGGCGGGCCGCTGTGGCAGTTCCGCACGTCCGAAGGCGGGCTCGACATCGAACCCAGCCTGTGGGTGGACGGCGAAGGCCGCCCGCACCCGACCGAACAGCTGGTCGTTACCGGCACGGCGCCGGCGGGCGGCGCGAGCATCGGCTGGATCTTCAAACATATTGGGTGACGGCGACGGGCAAGGGACTGCCCGCCGCCGCAACCTGTCGCATCAGAAAGCGTAGCGCGCGATCAGCTGGAAGACGGGACCCGCCTTTTCGCTCTCGAGCTCATATTCGTCGAAGCTGCGGTCGTTCTGATCTTCGATCGTCGTGAACTTGTTGAACACTTCGCGCTTCGCGCCATTCAACAGGTTCGACCCGACGGCGCGGATCGTGAAGCTCTTGCCGAAACGCTTTTCGACGAAGATTTCGAGGTCGGCGCCGTAAGTGGTGAAGACTTCCTCGCCGACGGTGCGGTCAAACGCGCCGCCCTGCTTGCGATAGGTCGCACCGAACGCGGCTCCGATCGACGGAATGTCCTGGATCGCACCGAAGTTGTAGACGAACTT
>JAURVS010000016.1 GCA_030655355.1 Sphingopyxis sp. | reverse complement strand
CGCCCTGCCGAACGGCAGCGAGCTGGTTTCGGGGCAATGGTGGGCCGCCGATTACAAGGGTCCGCCGCTGGTCAGCGTCGAAGAAGAAGTCGCAGCTTCGCTGGGGCTCAAGATCGGCGATACGCTGAGCGTCAATGTGCTCGGGGTCGAAGTGCAGGCGAAGGTCGCATCGACACGCACCGTCAGCTGGGACAATTTCGGGCTCAACTATGTGCTCGTCTTTTCACCGGGCACGTTTGACGCGGCGCCGCACAATATGGTCGCGACCGTCGCGGTCGATCCCAAAGCCGAAGTCGAACTGGCGCGCAGCATCCCGCGCACCTTCCCATCGGCGTCGCTAATCGCGGTGCGCGACGTCGTGTCGCAAGTGACGACATTGCTGACGCAAATGAGCCAGGCGATTGCCGCCGCGGCGAGCATCGCGATCCTCGCGGGGATCGCCGTGCTGATCGGCGCGATTGCCGCGAGCCGCGAGCGGCGCGTCTATGACAGCGTGATCCTGAAACTGCTTGGCGCGACGCGCGGGCAGATCTTGGGTGCGCAGGCGATGGAATATGCAGTGCTGGCAGCGATTTTGGCGGTCCTGGCGCTCGGGCTCGGACTGGCTGCGGCGCGTTATGTCGTCGTCAGTCTGTTTGACTTCACCTTTGCACCCGATCCCTTCATCGTCGGCGCGACGTTGCTGGGCGGTGCGGGATTGTCTTTCCTGATCGGGATTGCCGGAAGCTGGCCGCTGTTGTCGGCCAAGCACGCGCAGGCGCTGCGAAGCCTTTAAAGTTCACGCTGTTCGTGCCGAGCGAACGGGTGGAACCTTAGTTTAGAAGCCGGAGCAGCGCCGACAGCCCAGCTGCGCCGAGCATGATCGCGACGATGCTGCGCCAGATATGGTCGGGAACGCGGCCGAAAGCGCGCGTGCCGAGATGGTCGCCGATCCACATGGGCACGAATAGCAACACTGCGAGCACGAACAGCTTGTGCGTGGCGAGCCCAAGCCACAGCGATGCGAGCGTCCCCGCGATGGCGGTCGCAAAGAAGATCGTCATCATTGATGCGCGAGCGACAGCGGGCGCAATGCGTTGCCGCAAATAGAAGGGGACGACCGGCGGACCCGGCATCGCGGCAAAGCCCGTCAATATTCCCGAGGACAGTCCAGTGAGGCCGATCGCGACGGGGCCGGGACGATGGCCGTCGGGATGCTGCGGCAGGAACAGGATGAGAAATGCCCCGATCGCGACCGCGGCGATGAGGAGGCGCGCGACGTCGGGCGTGACCGCCTTCAGCGCGATCATCCCGATCGGCGTCGCGAGCATGGCAAGCAATGCGATCGGCACGGCGCTTTGCCGATCGCCATCGGCCATGATCCGCCGAAGCCCGACCGGTCCGATCAGCAATTGCAGGATGATCCCGAGCACCACGGCTTCGCCCGGCGTGACGATCATGCCAAGCAAAGGCACGAGAATGATCGCCATCCCGAAACCGGTCAGTCCGCGGACGAGCGCAGCGCCAAAAGTCATCGCCGCCGCGGCCGCGAAGGTCAGCGGCCCGAGATCGACGAGATGCGGCAGGTCGATCACTTTATCGCGACTTTCGGACCCATCCTGACAAGCCATGCGTCGGGCGGCGTGTTGAAACGAAGCGGCAACAGGCTGGTGCCGATGCCGGCACCGACAAAGACGCGCTGCCCCTTGTCGTCGATATCGCCGCACGCAAAGCGATCGCCGTAGCGCGAAACATAAGTCAGCGCGCCGACGAAGGGGAAGCGGATCTGGCCGCAATGCGTGTGTCCCGCGAACACCGCAGTGACGGGGCGCGGCAGATCGGGCACGATGTCGGGGCTGTGCGTCAGCAACAACGGCACGCCCGAACCGAGCCGCTCCATCGCGGCAAATGTTGCGGTCACATCGTCGTGGCCCGAATAATCATCGTCGACGCCGCCGACGACCAACGGCCCGAGCTTGACCGCGTCATTTTGCAGAACGCGAAGCCCCTGCTTTTCGAGTTCGCTGCGCAAGGCGTCGGGCTTGAACCAATGATCGTGATTGCCCGGCGCCACGACGACACCGAGCGGCGCACGAAGCCCGCCCAACGGTGCCACGACTTCGGCGGCGGTGTAAATGTGCGTCGCGCTGCGTTTTTCGCTGACGAGATCGCCCGCAATCAACACAAGGTCGGGCTTCAGCCGGTTGAGTTCGGCGACGATCCGCACCAGCCGTTCGGGCGGCATATCGGGACCTGCGACATGGATGTCAGACAGCAGCAACAGCCGAAGCGGCGGCTGGCCGGCAGGCCAGTCCACGACTTCGATCTTGGCGGTGCGGATCAGCGGATCGCGCGTTGCATTCCAGTAGCCCTTGCCGAGAAGTGCCGCGCCGAGGACCGCCAGCAGCAACAGCCAGCGCAGCCACCGCCGCGGTCGACGCGTCTCCGTCGCGATCAACTGCGCAGATCGGGCGGAGTCGCCTCACCCTTCAGCATCGCGATCGCTTCGGCGAGCGGCATGATGCGCTGGCCGTCCTGACCGAGCGTGCGGATCGCGACAGTGCCTTCCTCGGCTTCGCGATTGCCGACGACGAGCAGATAGGGAACTTTCGCGAGGCTATGTTCGCGGACCTTATAGTTGATCTTCTCGTTGCGAACGTCGATGTCGACGCGGATGCCCGCGGCGGTAAGCTGTGCGACCGCGTCTTTGGCATAATCGTCAGCGTCGCTGACGATCGTCGCGACGACCGCCTGCACCGGCGCGAGCCAGGTCGGGAAACGGCCGGCGAAATGCTCGATCAATATGCCGATGAAACGCTCGTAGGTGCCAAGAATGGCGCGGTGGAGCATCACCGGGCGATGGCGCTCGCCATCCTCGCCGATATAGCTCGCATCGAGGCGCTCGGGCATCACGCGGTCGGACTGGATCGTTCCACACTGCCAGGTGCGGCCGATCGCGTCGGTCAGGTGGAATTCAAGCTTGGGTGCATAAAAAGCGCCCTCGCCCGGCAGTTCTTCCCAGCCATAATCGTCATTTGCCATGCCCGCGCGTTCGACAGCTTCGCGAAGCTCGGCTTCGGCCTTGTCCCACATCTCTTCGGTGCCGAAGCGCATTTCGGGGCGTAGCGCGAGCTTCACTGCATATTTTTCAAAGCCGAGCTGCTTGTAGACGCGGTCGAGCAAGGCGCAGAAATCGCGGACCTCCGCGACGATCTGGTCTTCGCGGCAGAAGATATGGCCGTCGTCCTGCGTGAACTGACGCACGCGCATGATGCCGTGGAGCGCGCCATGCGGCTCGTTGCGGTGGCAGCAGCCCATTTCGGCCATGCGCAGCGGCAAGTCGCGATACGACTTCATCCCCTGACGGAAGATCAGAACGTGCGCGGGGCAGTTCATCGGCTTGAGCGCCATCCACTCGGCGCCGTCGGATACGATCGGACCTTCATCCTCGATGTTCGGCACTTCGTCGGGGATGACGAACATATTCTCGCGATATTTGCCCCAGTGGCCCGACTGCTCCCACTGCTTGGCGTCCATCACCTGCGGGGTCTTAACCTCCTGATAGCCCGAGCCGTCGATCGCGCGGCGCATATAGGCCTCAAGCTCGCGATAGATGCGATAGCCCTTGGGGTGCCAGAAGACGCTGCCATGCGCCTCTTCCTGCAGATGGAACAGGTCCATCTCGCGGCCGATCTTGCGATGGTCGCGCTTTGCGGCCTCTTCCAGCCGGAC
>JAURVS010000008.1 GCA_030655355.1 Sphingopyxis sp. | reverse complement strand
ACCGAAAAATGGCGCCGGGCCGCAAGGGGCCTCGCAGCCCGGCGCAGGCAGGGGATCGTCGGAAAGCGAGCGTCAGGCGGCTTCGCTCTCTTCGTCCTCGTCCCAGGGTTCGAAAACCTCGTCCTCGATCAGATTGTCGATTGCGTGGACACGTACGGCGATGACCCAATTCTCGAGCGGGCCTTCCCATGCCGCCTCGATTTCGGTCAGCGCATCGGCGCCCGCGTCTGAAGGGCGGTCGCCGACAAGATCGAAATCCTGCACGCCGTCTTCGGGTGGCGAGATATAGACATGCGGGTCGAGCCGGACATTCGCCCAGCCGGTGGTGGAGGCGAGGCCTTCAGCCTCGACGATCAGCAGCGGATTTTCCTCGTCACCGTCGATCGAGGCATTCACTTCGACTATTTCGCGTACCAGTTCGCTCATCACACGCGCTCCTGCGAAAAAGGGCGGGATCTTCGCAGATCCCGCCCCGTTCTTACGCGGCACGTGTGACAGATTGGGTGCGCTTACTGCTTTTCGAACGCGGCGTGGATTTCGAGTTCGACTTCGTCGCTGACCATCGGGATGCCCATCGAGATGCCGAAGTCGCTGCGCTTGATCGTCGTTTCGGCCTGGAAGCCGACGGTTTCCTTCTTGTTCATGCCGACGCCGGCGCCGAAGAAGTCAACGTCGAGCGTGACGGGCTTGGTCACGCCGTTGAGCGTGAGCTTGCCCGTCACCTTGGCTTCGTCGCCGTCCTCATCGACTACGACCGAGGTCGAGACGAATTTGGCGTCGGCGGGAGCGGCGCCGAAGAAGTCGGGCTTGCCGCCATCCTTGCCTGCGCGAAGCAGATGGTCGGTGAGGCCCGCGTTCGCGGTCGTGACCTTCGACACGGGGATCGTCACATCGACTTTCGACGCGGCGGGGTTTTTGGGGTCGAGGACGAGCGTGCCGGTCACGCTGCCGAAAATGCCGGTATATTTGCTGAAGCCGAGATGATCGACTTCCCACACGACGATCGTGTGGTTCGCATCGGCGGCGTAGGTGCCCGCGGTGACGCGTGTCTTGTCCTTTGCACCGGGCGCGCTGGCGCCCTGCGCGAGGACGAGCGGGGTTGCGACAACGGCAAGAGCGAGAGCGGCGAGGGGGACGATGCGGCGCATGGGGAAGTCTCCTGTTGGGGTGGCTTACGCTAGGCGAGCGCGCGCGCTCGCGTCAATAAGTCCCCCGGAAACGCTGCGTTTCGCATTCGGGTTCCCGTCAGGGGGTGCGGCGCTCTTCGAACCATTGGCGAAGCATGGCCGAGGTGCAGCCGGTGAAGCCGTACGAGCCGACGGGTGAGCAACTGTTAGGGCGCGTGGCACGGGCGATATTGTCATAGCCTTCGACAGCCGACGCCCAGCTGCCGCCACCGACGGGGGTGTCGTCCTTCAACTCTTCGCGCAATTCCTTGGGGACGCGGTAACGGTCGGATTCGGGTTGCTGCGCGCAGACGACGATCTCGTCGCCCGTCGCTTCGGGGCAGGGTTCGTCGCCATAGGTGTAGAGGACCGAGGTGCGCTGCGGCGGCGTGGCCGACTGAGCCAGATCCTCATCCTGCGCGAGACCGGGCGAAGCGATCGCGACGAGCAGCGGAAACAGGAAGAGGGTCGGCCGTGTCAAAATCGCATTCCTTCGCGCCAGCCCCTGAGAGTCCCGTCTATGCCGCGAAGATGAACCTCAGCCGAATGATGCGTCGAGCGAGGCCGAAATCGCGTCCCAGACCGCAGCGAGATCTTCGCCGGTGATGCAATAGGGCGGCATGACATAGATGGTGTTGCCAAGCGGGCGGAGCAAGACCCCATGATCACGGTAATAGGCGATCAGGCGCGGCGCGAGGTTCGAAAGATAGCCCGAATCCGGCACGACGATGTCGAGCGCGGCGATCGTGCCGAGCCGGCGCGGGTTTGCGACGCGCGGGTCGTGGCTGAGCATCGACAGATGCGCGGCTTGTGCGTCGGCGAGGCTGTCGATCCGTTGCTGGACGGGCTCTTCGCGCCAGATTGCGAGATTGGCGTTAGCGGCGGCGCAGGCGACGGGGTTCGCGGTGTAGCTCGACGAATGATAGAAGGTCTTGGCGCGGTCGGTCGAGAAATGCGCTTCGAAGATCGGCTCGATGCACAGCGTCACCGCGAGGGGCAGCGCGCCGCCGGTCAGGCCCTTCGACAGGCAGACGATATCGGGAATGACCCCCGCCCGATCGCAGGCGAAGCGCGTTCCGGTGCGGCCCCACCCGGTCATCACTTCGTCGGCGATGAACAGGACGCCGTAGCGGGAGCAGATGCCGCGCATCTCGGCGAGCATCCACGCGGGATAGATGAGCATTCCCCCGGCGCCGAGAATGAGCGGTTCGACAATGAAGGCGGCGGGTTTGGCGGCGCACGCGGCCTCGAGCGCGTCGAGCGTGGCCTGTTCCTGTCCTTCGTGAGGAAAGGGGATGGTGTCGACGTCGAACAGCAAGGGTTGCCAGGCGCGGTTATAGACGCCGCGCTCGCCGACCGACATCGTGCCGATCGTGTCGCCATGATAACTATGATCGAGAACAAGGATGCGGCTGCGCGGCTCGCCGATGTTGAACCAATAGCCGAGCGCCATTTTGAGCGCGACCTCGACGCTGGTCGAGCCCGAGTCCGAAAAGAAGACGCGCGTCAGCGGATCGGGAGAGATGCGGATCAGTTCCGCGGCGAGCGTTTCGGCGGGTTCGTGTGTCCAGCCGGCGAAGATGAGCTGGTCGAGCTTTTCGGACTGGTCGCGGACCGCCGCCATGATGCGTGGATGCGCGTGGCCGTGCGTGGTGACCCACCAGCTCGAGATGGCGTCAACCCAGTGACGGCCCGCGGCGTCGTAGAGGCGTGCGCCGTCGCCGCGCGCGATCAGCGGGATGGCGTCGCCGAGGCCGTGCTGGGTGAAGGGGTGCCAGATGGGGGAGGGGGTTATGCTCATCGCCGCTTCCTATAGCGTTTCGGTTGTCTTGGAACAGTCGGAAGGCTGCGGTCCCCCGCGAAAGCTGGCGCCCGGTGAGCCGCCGCGATGGGCCCCGGCTTTTGCCGGGGAACGACGAAGATGCTCGACGCTAGCGATCCTCCACATTCCCGGGTCGAGCCCGGAGCGGCGATGGTGGAGGCGACGACAAGGACGCTATTGGAAATCCGCGATGTCGAAGTTTGCGCGGAAAGCAGCCGCGAGCGTTTCGCTTGTGAGCGGATCGACGAGCGGCAGGCGGCCAAGGCGGCGGACGCCCGAGATTTCGGCGATGGTTATTTCGCTGTCGGGTACCGCGTCGCCGAGGAAGGCGAGACCGTGGATCGGTACGCCGCGCGCGCGCAGCGCCTCGATCGTGAGGAGGCTGTGGTTGATCGTGCCGAGTGCAGTGCGGGCGCAGAGGATCACCGGGATCTGCCATTTTGCGAAAAGGTCGGCATAGAGCGTCGAGCGCGTGACCGGAACAAGTGCGCCGCCTGCGCCCTCGACGATCAGCTTTCCGGGCGGCGGATCGAGCTTTTCGAGATCAATGTTAACACCGTCAATTTCGGCGGCCAAATGGGGCGAGGCGGGGGTGGCGAGGCGATAGGTTTCGGGGATGATCGGAACGCCGGCGAGCCGTGCGACCACTTCGCTGTCGGTTTCTTCTTCGAGCCCCGACTGGATGGGTTTCCAGTAAGGCGCACCGGTTGCCTGCGCCAATGCCGCAGAAAATATGGTTTTCCCGATGCCGGTGTCAGTGCCGGTGACGACGAAGCGCGTCATGCCGCGGCCATCGCCTGCGCCAGTGCCTCGGCCATATCGTCAATGTTACCCTCGTCAACATTGAGCGTGATGGCGATGCGAAGTCGGGCGGTTCCCTGCGCCACGGTCGGCGGCCGGATGCCGCGAATGTCGAAACCGGCGTCGCGCAGACAGGCCGCGATCCGCATGGTGCGTTCATTGTCACCGATGATCACGGGCAGGATCTGGGTGCCGCTGGCGGGAATACCGAGCGGGACGAGGCGCTCGGCGGCGTGACGCACGACGGCGTGGAGACGCGCCTGACGTTCAGGCTCGTTCGCGACGATCTCGATCGCCTGACGGACGAGCCATGCGCTGAGCGGCGACGGTGCGGTCGAGAAGATGAAGGGGCGGCCGCGGTTGACGACAAAGTCGGTGGCGATCGCGGGCGCGCAGAGTAGCGCGCCCTCGCAGCCCAGGGCCTTGCCGCACGTGTGGAGCGTGACAAGATTGTCGCGGCGCGCAAGGCCGTGCGCGAGACCGGCGCCGCCGGGACCGAAGACGCCGGTGGCGTGGGCCTCATCGACGACGAGCACTGCGTCGTGGCGGTCGGCGACGGCCGCAAGCTCGGCAAGCGGCGCGCGGTCGCCGTCCATGCTGTAAAGGCTCTCGACCGCGATCCACGGCGTTCCGGTGGCGCCGCCGGCGCGCCAGCGGCTTATGATGTCCTCGAACGCCTGCGCGTCATTGTGCGCGGCGGCGATGGCATCGGCGCGGCCGAGCTTCATGCCGTCATGCGCGCTCGCATGGATCAGTTCGTCATGGACGACAACATCGCCGCGCTGCGGCAGCGTCGCGAACAGCGCGGCATTGGCGGCGAAACCGGTGGAAAAATAGAGCGCGGCTTCGCTGCCATAATGGCGCGCGGCATGCGCTTCGAGCGCTTCATGTTCGTCGTGATTGCCGCGCAGCAACCGTGAGCCGCCCGAACCCGCAGGAAGGCCGCGCTCGATCCCCGCCGCCAGCGCGGTGCGGAGCGCTTCGGAATCGGCGAGGCCGAGATAGTCGTTCGACGCGAAGTCGCGGCCGGCGCGCGGCGCGAGCGTGCGGCGTCGGCTTTGGGCGCCAAGCGCTTCAAGATCGGCGCGGTGGGCGGCAAAAGGAGAGGGACCGGGCATCGGCGCTTCCTAGGTTATGTGACGGCAATGGCAAGCCTGCCCGGATGGGCTCAGCCGCGGCGGATTGACTCGCGTTCTTCGCGGGTCAGTCGGCGGGGTTCGGCGATCGGCTCCAGCGTTGCGGCATCGAAAAGTGCGCACCGCCGACGGTCGCCCGAGATGATATCCCTGATCATTCGCGGGAAAAATCGCATCATCAAGGCCGCCATGCTCATTTTGCGTAGCGCACTGGTGTCTCCGATGCCGTCCTGCGTGAAGAGATGCCCGCGCGGGGGGCCGAGCAGCCCGTCGCGCATTGCAGGGTCGCAAGCGCCGAGCTGGATCGTGACGTAGGGGATCCTGCCGGTCGCATAGCTGTTGAAAAGCGGCATTCCGCAGCATCGGGCGTACCAGCGCAGGGTTGGCTTGTCGGTCAGATGAAGGCAGGAAAGCTGGTCGCGGCCGGATATGATCTTCACGCGCGCGCACCGGGACTGATACAGCGGCGAGCCGCCATGCGCGTCGAGCATCTTTTCAGCGTGGCCGAGATGATGCGTGAGGTCCTGACAGTCGGTGCAATGGCATATGACATGGTCGCCCTGATCGGGACCGACGTCGCGCAGCATTCCCGAGACGGCGCCGCATTCGCAGGCG
>JAURVS010000005.1 GCA_030655355.1 Sphingopyxis sp. | reverse complement strand
GTTCGTCGATCAGGCCGCATCCGGTCTTGAAATGCAGCACGCCCGGCGGCGTTTCGGCGATCTCGGCAGGATAGCCAAGCTTGCCGAGCAGCGCCGCCAGTTCCTCGGCGCCCGCCCGGTCGGTGCGCGCCGAAAGGCCGATGATCACGCGATCGGCGAGCCGCAATATGTCGCCGCCATCAGCATATCCCGGCCCGGTCATTTCAAGAAGCTGCGCATGATGTGCGGCAAGTGCGGCGCGAATATGCTCGACTTCGCCGGCGCGCGTCGGCGCGCCAGGGCGGAGCAGGATCGCGCCCTTCGGAAAAGTCAGCGCGACATCTTCGGTGAACAGCGCGTCGGGAAAATCGTCGAGCGGCTCGAGGACTTCGACCGTGAGGCCGAGGGCGCGGAGCGTTGCGACATAGGCCTCATGCTCGGCGGCGAGGCCGTAGAAGTCCGGGTCGGGGCCGCCGTCGGCGCGGATGCCTTTCACGGCGGATCGAGCGGGGGCGCGGCAGAGCGCGCGGGTGAAAGCGTAGGGGCTGGTCATTTGCCTTCCTTACCCGTTCGCATCGAGCGAAGTCGAGATGCCGTGAGGGCGCACACCGCAGATGGGTGTCTCGACTTCGCTCGACACGAACGGAATTCGGTGGACCGCGTCAGCCCTTCTTCAGATGCCGGCGGCCGAGCAGTTCGGCAATCTGCACCGCGTTCAGCGCTGCGCCCTTGCGCAGATTGTCGCTGACGCACCAGAGATTCAGGCCGTTGTCGACGGTCGGATCGTCGCGGACGCGCGAAACGAAAGTTGCGAAATCGCCGACGCATTCGACGGGAGTGATGTACCCACCGTCTTCGCGCTTGTCGTGAAGCACGACGCCGGGGGCTTCGCGCAGGATGCGCTGGGCGTCTTCGGCCGACAGCTCATTTTCCATCTCGATATTGATCGCTTCCGAATGGCCGACGAACACCGGCACGCGGACGCAGGTCGCGGTGACCTTGATCTTCGGATCGAGGATCTTCTTCGTCTCGACGACCATCTTCCACTCTTCCTTGGTCTGACCATCGTCGAGGAAGCTGTCGATGTGCGGGATCACGTTGAAGGCAATCTGCTTGGTGAACTTCTGAATGTCCTTCTCGTCGCCGACGAAGATCTGGCGCGTCTGGTTCCACAGCTCGTCCATGCCCGCCTTGCCCGCACCCGACACCGACTGATAGGTCGAGACGACGACGCGCTTGATCTTGGCGGCGTCGTGGAGCGGCTTCAGCGCGACGACCATCTGCGCGGTCGAGCAATTGGGGTTCGCGATGATGTTGCGCTTTTTATAGCCGTCGATCGCGTCGGGATTCACCTCGGGCACGATCAGCGGCACGTCGGGGTCCATGCGATAGAGCGACGAATTGTCGATCACGACGCAGCCCGCCGCAGCCGCCTTGGGCGCGTGGATCGCGGTCGCTTCGCTGCCGATCGCAAAAATCGCCATATCCCAGCCG
>JAURVS010000001.1 GCA_030655355.1 Sphingopyxis sp. | reverse complement strand
TCGCGGCCTTTGCGGCATTCGAAGCCGACTCCGGTCAGCGCTGCGCCGTCCTCACCGGATCGGGCGACAAGGCGTTTGCTGCAGGCGCCGACATCAAGGAAATGGCCGACAAGCCGGCTTCAGATTTCTACCTCGAAGATTTCTTTTCGAAATGGACGAGCGATTTCGTGAAAAAGGTCCGCAAGCCGTGGATCGCCGCGGTGAACGGCTTCTCGCTTGGCGGCGGCTGCGAACTGGCGATGATGGCCGACTTCATCATCGCGTCGGACAAGGCGAAATTCGGCCAGCCCGAAATCAAGCTTGGCGTCGCACCCGGAATGGGCGGATCGCAGCGGCTGACGCGCGCGATCGGCAAAGCGAAAGCGATGGAAATGTGCCTGACCGGCCGGATGATGGACGCGGCGGAAGCCGAGCGTTCGGGCCTGGTCGCGCGCGTCGTTGCGCATGAAGATCTGGTCGAGGAGGCGGTAAAGACCGCCACTGTCATCGCAAGCATGCCGCCGATGGCCGCGATGGTGAACAAGGATATGGTCAACGCTGCGTTCGAAACGACGCTCGACCAGGGGCTGATATACGAACGCCGCCTGTTCCAGATCCTCGCCGCGACCGAAGACAAGGCCGAAGGCATGGCTGCCTTCATCGAAAAGCGCGAAGGCGTGTGGAAGGGGCGGTAGCCCAATCCCCCTCCCGCTTGCGGGAGGGGTTAGGGGAGGGCGTGTCCTCCTTGTCCAACATCAATTTTCGGGACAGGCCCTCCCCCGGCCGCTCCCGCAAGCGGGAGGGGAGAATAATGAAGATCGCATTTATCGGACTCGGCAATATGGGCGGCGGCATGGCCGCGAATCTGGCGAAGGCGGGCCATGAGGTCCGCGCTTTCGACCTCAGCGAAGACGCGCTCGCGCGCGCGGTCGAGGCGGGCTGTTCGCGTGCCGCGTCGGCAGCCGAAGCCGTGACCGGCGCCGAGGCGGTGGTGACGATGCTCCCGGCGGGCAAGCATGTCGCGTCGGTCTATGAAAGCGACGTCTACCCGAATGCCGCGCCTGGCACCTTGCTGCTCGACTGCTCGACGATCGACGTTGCAACCGCGCGATCGAACATCGCCGCGGCGACCGCCAAGGGGCTCGTCGCGGTCGATGCGCCGGTGTCGGGCGGCATCGCCGCCGCCAACGCCGGCACGCTGACCTTCATGGCCGGGGGCACCGGCGAGGGCTTTGCGCGCGCCGAACCGATCCTCGCGCAAATGGGCAAGGCAGTGATCCATGCGGGCGACGCGGGTGCGGGGCAGGGCGCGAAAATCTGCAACAATATGCTGCTCGGCGCATCGATGGTCGCGACGTGCGAGACGCTGGCTCTGGCGCAGAAGCTCGGGCTCGACCCGCAGAAATTCTTCGACATCGCAAGCGTATCGTCGGGGCAATGCTGGTCGCTGACCAGCTATGCGCCGCTGCCCGGCGTCGGACCGACGACGCCCGCCGACAATGATTATAAAGGCGGTTTCGCTGCGGCGCTGATGCTCAAGGACCTGCGCCTTGCGATGGAAGCGGCGGCAAGCGTCGACGCCGACGTGCCGATGGGGACGAAGGCGCGCGAATTGTATGAAGCCTTTGTCGAAGCCGACAAGGATGGCCGCGACTTTTCGGCGATCATCCAGACGCTGCAAACGTAAGCCGTTGTAAAATTCCGTTTGTGTCGAGCGAAGTCGAGACACCCGTCGGGACAGCGCAAGCTCGAGGGGCATCTCGACTTCGCTCGATGCGAACGGGACGCGTGGGTCAGTATCGACGGTCTAGTAAAAATCCGCCGTTTCGCCGCCATCGCGGCGTTCGGTGCGATGCACTTGCGTCGGAGTGCGGACTTCGATCCGCCCATCCACCCGCCGTATCTCGGCAGGCGCCAATATGCGTGCGCGCGCCACCGCAACCGCGGTGACCTGCGGCGCCGTCACGGGCGCGGCGGCCGGAGCGCTGCCGGCGAGCAAAAGGACGGCGAGGGCGGACATGGCATTCATGCTCTGCCCTAACGGCAGGTGTTGCCAGCGCTTTAACCTCGAATCGCAATAAATTGATCGCACCTGCGGCGGCCGCAGGGCAAAAGAAAGGCCGCCTGCCCCGCGTCGGGACAGGCGGCCATGTCTTCGTAAGCGAAATGGGGCTCAGAAGCCCGACTTGGCCTCGGCCTTTTCCTTGAGCAGCGGGGCGATCTCGAAGCCATGCTTTTCGAGCGCTGCGACGATCTTGTCGGTGCCTTCAAGCCCCGCCCAGAACATCGGGCCGCCGCGATACACCGGCCAGCCATAGCCATAGATCCACACGACATCGATGTCCGACGCGCGCTGCGCCTTGCCTTCGGACAGGATCAGCGCGCCTTCGTTGACCATCGGATACAGCGTGCGCTCGATGATCTCCTGATCGGTGATCTCGCGCTTTTCGACGCCGGCCTTGGCGCGGAACTGTTCAATGATTTCGGCGACCCGCGGGCTTTCCGACGGGGTGCGCTTTTCGTCATAATCATAGAAGCCGGCCTGCTTCTTCTGGCCCCAGCGGCCTTCGGCGGCGAGCGCGTCGCGAATGCTTTCGATCCGGTTCGGGTCGCGGTGCCAGCCGATGTCGACCCCCGCGAGATCGGACATCTGGAACGGCCCCATCGGCATGCCGAATTCGACATGGACCTTGTCGACCTGCGCCGGCGTCGCGCCTTCGAGCAGCAGCTTCATCGCTTCGAGTTGGCGCGGCTTGAGCATGCGGTTGCCGATAAAGCCATCGCACACGCCCGCGACCACGGCGACCTTGCCGATCTTCTTGCCGATCGCCATCGCGGTCGCCAGCGCATCGGGCGCGGTCTTTTCACCGCGCACGACTTCGAGCAGCTTCATGACGTTGGCGGGCGAGAAGAAGTGCATGCCGAGCACATCGCCGGGGCGGCTCGTTGCGGTCGCAATCTCGTCGACGTCGAGATAGCTGGTGTTCGACGCGAGGATCGCGCCGGGCTTGGCGATCGCGTCGAGCTTGCCGAAGATCTCTTTCTTGACGCCCATATCCTCATAGACGGCCTCGATGATCAGGTCGCAGTCGGCGAGATCGTCGAGGCTGAGCGTCGGGGTCAATATGCCCATCATCTGGTCGACCTGCTCGGGCTTGAAGCGGCCCTTCGCAGCCGACGCGTCGTAATTCTTGCGGATCACGCCGACGCCGCGATCGAGCGCGTCCTGCTGCATCTCGACGATCGTGACGGGGATGCCTTTCTGCAGGAAGTTCATCGAAATGCCGCCGCCCATCGTGCCGGCGCCGATCACGCCGACCTTCTTGATGTCGCGCAGCTTGAGGTCCTTGGGCAGGCCGTCGATCTTCGCGGCCTGACGCTCGGCAAAGAAGATGTGCCGCTGCGCCGCCGACTGGCTGCCGAACATCAGCTTCATGAACTGCTCGCGCTCGAACGCCAGTCCTTCGTCGAACGGCAGACGCGTTGCGGCTTCGACGCAGGCGAGGTTAGCGTAAGGCGCCTCGAACCCGCGCCAGCGCTTGGCGTTGGCGGTCTTGAGCTGTTCGATCACGGCGACGTCTCCGAACACCGGGCGCTCGCGCGTCGGGCGCGGGCCATCGGCGATCTTCGCGCGCGCGAACGCAATCGCATCGGCGGCGAGGCTGTCTTCGCCCGCCAGTTCGTCGACGAGGCCGAGTTCCTTCGCCTTGGCGGCAGGAAGCGGATCGCCGGTCGAGGTCATCGTTGCCGCGGCTTCGACGCCGACAACGCGCGGCAGGCGCTGCGTGCCGCCTGCGCCGGGCAACAGGCCGAGTTTCACTTCGGGAACGCCGAGCTTCGCCGAGGGCACCGCAATGCGGTAATGGCAAACGAGCGCCGTCTCTAGCCCACCGCCGAGCGCAGTGCCGTGGATGGCGGCGATAACCGGCTTCGTCGCCGATTCGATGCTGTTGAGCACAGCGTTGAAATCGGGGCCACGCGGCGGCTTGCCGAATTCGCTGATATCGGCGCCCGCGATGAAAGTGCTGCCGTCGCATCGCAGCACGATCGCCTCAACGCTGTCGTCGGCGAGCGCGCTCGCGAAATGATCCGCGAGCCCTTGGCGGACGTGCCAGCTCAGCGCGTTCACCGGGGGATTGTTGACGATGACGACGGCGACATTGCCGTCTTTTTCCAGCGTGACGCTGACGGGGGTTTCTTCGGACATGGGAGACTCCTTCAATTTTGGGCCAGTCCGCGCACGGCGGACGGAAAGCGGTGTTGCAATTTCAATCGTCGATCGCGGCGTGGACCATCGTCTTGACCTCGCGCCGAACGGGATAGGTGGAAGAGGGCATGAGCTGGGTCATGAACACCATGCAAATCTCTTCGACCGGATCGACGAAGAAACCGGTCGAGAACATGCCGCCCCAATAATAATCGCCGACCGAGCCCAGGATCCCGGCGCGGGCCGGATCGATCGTGACCGCGAAGCCAAGGCCAAAGCCGACGCCCGCATTTTCATCCTCGGAAAAGATGCCAACGCTGTGCTGCGTCAGGTCGCCGCCTCCGGGCAGATGGTTCGACGTCATCAGGTCGAGCGTCTTGCGGCTGATGATGCGCGTATCGCCGAGCTTGCCGCCGCCCAGCAGCATCAGGCAGAAACGGTGATAGTCCTGCAGCGTCGAGGCAAGCCCGCCGCCGCCCGAATGGAGGCTGCGATCCTTTGCCCAGCGGCTGCGCGCGCCAGCATCAAAATCCTGCGTCTTGTCCGCCGGGTGAAAGGCATAGGCGTCGGTCAGCCGGTGCTGCTGGTCGGCGGGAACCTTGAACCCGGTGTCGACCATGCCGAGCGGGCCGAAGATGCGTTCCTGCAACACCTCGGCGAACGGCTTGCCCTCGATGCGTTCGACCACCGCGCCGAGCACGTCGGTCGCCATCGAATAATTCCAGTGTGCGCCGGGATCGAATTGCAGCGGGATCTTCGCCAGATTGGCGATGAAGCTGTCCATCGTATAATCGGCGTCGAAATCGTCGATGCGCGCCTTGCGATAGGCGGCGTCGACCGGAGTGCGTTCCTGAAAACCATAAGTGAAGCCTGCGGTATGGCGGAGCACATCGACCATGCGGATCGGCTGGAGCGGCGGCCGGGTCAGGAAGGGGACATTGCCGCCGCCCGCGACAAAGACGCCCGTGTCGTTGAACTCGGGACAGATTTTCGCGAGCGGGGTCGACAGCGCAACCTTGCCTTCCTCGACCAGCATCATGAAGGCGACGCTGGTGATCGGCTTGGTCATGCTGGCGATACGAAAGATCGCATCCTCCTTGAGCGCCTCGCCCGGCCGCGCTTCGCCGATGCATGACAGATGCGCAGTTTCACCGCGCCGCGACACGAGCGTCGCTGCGTGCGGCAGACGGCCGGTGTCGACATATTTGGCGGCGAGAAATGCGGGAATGCGATCGAGTCGCGCGGTGTCGAAACCATGACTCACGACAGGCGCACTCCTTCGAGGATATTGGCCGCTTCGGCGAGAAGCGCGGGATCGATGGCGAGATCGGCCGCCGCGGCGGTCTCACGAAGCTGTTCGGGGCGGCTCGCGCCAACGATCGCGCTGGTGATGCCGGGCTGCGCGAGAACCCATGCAATCGCAAGCTGTGCGAGGCTGCACCCGGCGCGGTCGGCGACGGGCTTCAGTTTTTGCACGGCTTCAAGAACCGGGTCGGTCAGGAACTGGCGCATATAATGTTCGTCGTCGGTCGTCGCGCGGCTCCCCGCGGGAACGGCTGCGCCGGGCAGATATTTGCCGCTGAGCACGCCCTGCGCGAGCGGCGACCAGACGATCTGGCCGATCCCGTTCGCGATGCTGATCGGGATCACCTTCGCTTCGGGGCGGCGATAGAGGAGCGAATATTGCGGCTGGCTCGACACGAATTTGACGTGCGGCGGGGCGAGCGCGATCGCGGCCTCGATCTCGTCGGGAGCCCATTCGGAAAATCCGATCGCGCGCGCCTTGCCGCTCTTCACCACTTCGGACAGCGCCGCCATTGTTTCCTCGAGCGGGGTGTCGGGATCGTAACGATGACATTGGTACAGGTCGACATAGTCGGTCTGGAGCCGCTTGAGGCTCGCGTCGATCTGCTTGGCAATCTGCGCTGCGGACAGGCCGCGGTCGGTTTCGGTCATCGGGAACCACAGCTTGGTCGCGAGGACATAGGAGTCGCGCGGACGATCCTTCAGCGCATGGCCCAGAAACGTCTCGGCCGCGCCGCGACCGTAGATATTGGCGGTATCGATGAAGTTGATCCCGACGTCGAACGCCGCATCGACGCACGCGCGCCCTGCGCTGTCGTCGACCTCGACTCCATAGGTCAGCCAGCTGCCAAGGCAGATGGCCGAAACGTTGATGCCGCTGTCGCCGAGGTCGCGATATTGCATGGAAATGCCTTCCGTCAGTGCGATGTCTGGCCGAGTAGCTGACGCGTCACCGGGTGCGAGCTGGTCAGCCCGCCGTCGACCGCGATCGCCTGACCATTGACATAGCTTGCCTGGTCGCTCGCGAGGAAAAGCGCAACATTGGCGAGCTCTTCGGGCTGTGCGGCGCGGCGAAGCGGGTTGAGCTGGCCCAGCTTGTGCGTGACCTCTTTCGCCTTGGCATAGTCGAAGGTCGGCTTGGTCATCCCCGTTTCGGTGAGGCCGGGGCACACGGCGTTGACGCGCACGCCGCTCGTCGAGAGCTGCTGTGCGGCGGTCTTGGCGAGGTTGATCACGCCCGCTTTCGACGCCGAATAGGCGCCCGGACCGGCGCCCGAGTTGAGCCCTGCGACGCTCGCGGTCAGCACGATCGCGCCGCCGCGGCCCTGATCGACCATCGCCTTGCCTGCATGTTTGACCATCAGCGCCGGGCCGATCAGATTGACGCGCAACGTCTCGGCCCACGCGATGGGGTCGAAATCGAAAATGCCGCCCATGTCGCCGATGATCCCGGCGTTGGCGAAGGCGACGTCGAGCGCACCATAAGTGTCTTTTGCGGTCGCGACGAGCGACGCAACATCGGCTTCGACGCCGGCGTCGATTTCCAGCGCGACCGCCTCGCCGCCGGCATCCTTCACCAGCTGCGCGGTCTCATGCACCGCCGCGGTCTTGTCGCCGAGGACGAGCTTTGCGCCTTCGGCGGCGAAGCGCAGCGCGCTAGCGCGGCCGATGCCCGAACCAGCGCCCGTGATAATTGCGACCTTGCCGTCCAATGCGCCCATCATGCGCCTCCCGAAATCGTGGCTCCGCCATCGCATACGATGGTCTGGCCGGTGGTGAATGCCCCCGCCTTGCTGGCGAGGAAGACTGCGGCGCCCGCGATCTCGTGCGGTTCGCCGATCCGCTTCAGCGTCGAGGCGGCGGTCGATCGTTTGAGATTTTCCGGATTTTCCCACAAAGCGCGCGCCATGTCGGTGCGGATCAGTCCCGGCGCGATGCAATTGACGCGCACGCCGCGCGGTCCGAACTCGACCGAGAAATTGCGCGCGACCTGCATGTCGGCGGCCTTCGAAATTCCGTAAGCGCCGATGATCGGCGATCCCTTGAGCCCACCGATCGAGCTGATGATCGTGATCGACCCCTCGCCGCGTTCGAGCATGTCGGGCGCGACCATCGTGATCAGCCAGTGGTTGGACAGGATATTATTGTCCATGATCTTGCGGAACTGATCGTCGCTGATCCCGAGGCCGGGGCCATAATAAGGGTTTGACGCCGCGTTGCAGACGAGCGCGGTGATCTTGCCGAACGCCGCGCGCGTCTCGTCCACCAGATTCTGGAGATCGTCTTTCGAAGAGATGTTCGCGGCGACCGCAATCGCGGTGCCGCCGCCGTACTTCGCGTTGATTTCGGCCGCCGCCTGATCGCACGCATCCTGCTTGCGGCTCGAAATCACGACCTTGGCACCCTGTTCGGCCATCGCCTCGGCGGTCGCCCTGCCGATTCCACGCGACGATCCGGTGATCAAAGCCACCTGACCGCTCATGTCGAACAGGCTCATGCGCCGGCTTTCTTCGCGAAGTCCCACGCTTTCTCGGCGAGCGGACGGACGCGTTCGGACATGTCCTTCGCGTGCTGCGACGAGGCGGTTCCCTCGATCACGCGCTTCTTGATGCCCTGGATGATGCCTGCGAGGCGGAAGAAATTATAGGCGAAATACCAGTTCATGTCGGGCACGCCGTCGCGGCCGGTGGCGGCGCAATAGCGTTCGACCATCTCGTCGAGTTCGGGAATGCCCAGCGCCTTGCGGTCGAGATCCTCGACCCCCGAGCGCCCGCCATTTTCGGTAACCCACGCCATCGCGACATAAGTGAAATCGGCGAGCGGATCGCCCAGCGTCGACAATTCCCAGTCGAGCACCGCGAGCACTTCGGGCCGGTCCTTGGCAAAGATCATGTTGTCGATGCGGTAATCGCCATGGACGACGCTGGTACGCGTCTGTTCGGGGAGCGTCGCGGGCAACCAAGCGATCAGCTGCTCCATCTCGTCCATCGTTTCGGTTTCGGACAATCTGTATTGCTTGGTCCAGCGGTCAACCTGACGTCCGAAATAATTGCCGGGCTTGCCGAAATCGGACAGCCCTGCCGCGTCGACATCGACGGCGTGCAGCGCCGCAAGCGTGTCGATCATCGCGTCATAGGTTGCGCGGCGGTTTTCGGGAGTCGATCCCGGCATCGCGCCGTCCCAGATCGTTTGGCCGTCGACCATCCCCATCACATAGAACCAGCTACCCGTGACGCTGTCGTCGGTGCAAAGCCCATATTGGCGGGCGACGGGGAAGCCCGTCTTGTGGAGCCCCGCCTGCACTTTATATTCGCGATCAACCGCGTGCGCCGAGGGAAGCAGCTGGCCGTAAGGCTTGCGCCGCAGGACATAATTGCCCGACGGTGCGCTGATCTTGTACGTCGGATTCGACTGGCCGCCGGCGAATTTATGCTGCGTCAGCGGGCCTTCGAAACCCTCGACATTCGCTTCCATCCAGGCGGTCAGATTTGCTTCGTCGAGGATGTCGGCACCCTCGGGGGCGACGGTGCCGCTGAAGGCCTTTTGTGCGTCGAGCGTCATTGGTCGAATACGATGACCGACCGCGCGGCATCGCCTTTCTTCATCTTGTCGAAACCGTCGTTGATCCGTTCGAGCGGGATCGTTTCGGCGACGATGCTGTCGAGGTCGAGCAGCCCGCGCAGGTAGAAATCGACGAGGCGCGGAATATCGACGGGGAAGCGGTTGCCCCCCATGATCGCACCCTGCAATTTCTTGCCTGAAAGCAGATCCATCGCGCTGAGCCCGACCTTCTCCGACAAAGGCATCATGCCGAGGATGGTCGCAGTGCCGCCGCGGCGCAGCGACGCGACTGCAAGGCTTGCCGAGGCGGGACGCCCGACGGCTTCGATCGCATGGTCGACGCCGCCCTTGGTCAATTCGAGAATCTGCTTTGCGGCATCATCGGCGAGGGCGTCGACAACATCGGTTGCGCCAAGCTTGATCGCCAGCGCACGCTTTTCGGGAACCGGGTCAGCGGCGATGATGCGCCCCGCACCCGCGATCTTCGCGGCGTTGATCGTCGCGAGGCCAACGCCGCCGCAGCCGACGACGGCGACGGTCTCGCCCGGCGTCACCTTGCATGCGTTGAAGATCGTGCCCGCGCCAGTCGTCACCGCGCAGCCGATGACCGCGGCGCGGTCGAGCGGCATCGCGGGGTCGATCGCAACGCAGGCATGTTCGTGGACGAGCATCGTTTCGGCAAAGGCCGAAAGATTGAGCATCTGATTTACCGGCGATCCGTCGGGCCGCGTGATCCGCGGTGCCGACCCGGCAGCACGGCGTGTGTCGCCACCCATGCACAGCGACATGCGCCCGCTGACGCAAAATTCGCAATGTCCGCAGAATGCCGACAGGCAGGTGACCACCGCGTCGCCGACCTTCACCGTGCGAACTTCGCTGCCGACCGCCTCGACGATGCCCGCGGCTTCGTGGCCGGGGATCGCGGGTAGGGGATGCGGGTACGCGCCATCGATGAAATGCAGGTCCGAATGGCAAAGCCCGCACGCGGCGGTGCGGATGCGCACCTCGTGCGGGCCGCAATCGGCAATGACAACATTTTCGATGGCGAGCGGCTTGCCCGGTTCGATCAGAATCGCGGCTCTTGTCACTATATCTCTCCGGTATCTGTTTTAACGCGAAACGCCGATGTCGCCCGATGAAAAGCCGGGTTCGCTCGCTTCGCTATGCTTGGCGAATTCGATGCGGGCGATCGCGCGTTCATGCACTTCGTCGGGGCCGTCGGCGAGCCGCAAGGTGCGCTGATGGGCGTAGGCCTTGGCGAGCCCGAAATCCTCTGACACGCCGCCACCGCCATGCGCCTGAATCGCGTCGTCGATGATCTTGAGCGCCATGTTCGGTGCCTGCACCTTGATCATCGCGATTTCGGCGGCGGCCGACTTGTTGCCGACCTTGTCCATCATGTCGGCGGCCTTCAGGCAGAGCAAACGCGTCATTTCGATGTCTATGCGCGCGCGGGCCAGACGATGTTCCCAGATGCTGTATTCGGCGACCTTCTTGCCGAAAGCGACGCGCGACTGCAGCCGCTTCGCCATCTTCGCAATTGCTTCCTCGGCGACGCCGATCGTGCGCATGCAATGGTGGATACGGCCCGGGCCGAGACGCCCCTGCGCAATCTCGAAACCCCGGCCCTCGCCCAGCAGCATCGAGTCGACGACGTTGACGCGAACATCCTTGAGCTCGATTTCCATATGGCCGTGCGGCGCATCGTCATAACCGAAGACCGGCAGGTGGCGCAGGATGTTCACCCCCGGCGCGTCGAGCGGCATCAGCACCATCGACTGCTGCGCATGGCGCTTGGCGGCGAAGTCGGTCTTGCCCATCACGATCGCGATGTTGCAGCGCGGATCGCCCGCGCCCGACGACCACCATTTGGTGCCGTTGATGATATAATCGTCGCCGTCGCGCTCGATCCGCGTTTCGATGTTCGTCGCGTCGGAGGATGCGACCTGCGGTTCGGTCATCAGGAAGGCCGAACGGATCTGGCCGTTCATCAACGGCAGCAGATATTTCTCCTTCTGCGCCGCGGTGCCATAGCGATGGAACACTTCCATATTGCCAGTGTCGGGCGCCGAACAGTTGAACACTTCGCTGGCAAAGCCGACGCGGCCCATTTCTTCGGCGCAGAGCGCATATTCGAGGTTCGTGAGGCCGGGACCTTCGAACTCGATCGTCTCGTCGACATGATGATGCGCCGCCGACTTGGGTGGCATGAACAGGTTCCAGATGCCGGCGTCTTTCGCCTCGGCCTTTAGATCTTCGACGACCTGAATGACCTTCCAGCGATCGCCCGCCTTGTCCTGTTCCTGATAGGTCGGAACCGCGGGGCGAACCTTGCGATCGATGAAATCGCGCACCCGATCGCGCCAATAGACCTGCCGGTCGGTGAGGTCGAAATCCATTTGGCATCCTTCCCTTTACGTTCACGTAAACCATTGGACCGTTTCGCTGGCCTTGCCAAGTCCTGCGGTCCTAAAATTACATCATTCCGCCTTGCGGCGACATTATCGTTACGGCCGATCGTTACGGATGCACGCCGCTCGCATCGGGTTCGGCGCGCGCGGCATCGTCGAGCAATGCCAGCCGCGCCTCATGATCGGCGCGCGAAATCGGGAAACGCCGCATGACGATGAGCCCCAGCGTGCCGATGATCAGGATTGCAAGCGCATAGCCGAGTGCCAGACTGCCGAGCACGCCGTCGCCGACCTCGCCCGGCTTCGCGTTTGCCGGAAAGGCCGCGAAGGACAGGATCAGCCCGGCGACGAAAATACCTATGCCCGTCGCGCATTTCTGCATGAAGAAATAGCCTGCGAAAAACAGGCCTTCGGACCGCCGTCCGGTCTCGCTCTGCGACGCTTCGACGACATCGGCCATCATCGACGAGGACAGGATCATCAGGATGATCGAGAAGCTGTTCGACACGAACACGAGCGCGAACATCGCCGCGACGCTGGGCTTGCCGGGAAGGCCGGGAAAGACGCCCTGAATCCACGCGAAATAAATGCCGCTGTTGACGAGCAACGCGATCGCCCCTGCGACGATCGCACCGTCGCGCTTGCCGAGCTTTGCCGACAAGGGCGCGACGAGCAAAAAGGCGGCGATCATCGACCCGAACAGCAGGAAGACATAAGCGATCATCTCGCCCTGCGTGAACTGCCAGAAGAAGCCGAGCAGATAATTGTTCATCGAAAAGGTGATGCCCTGATTGATGAAGCCGAACAGCGCCGCGAAGATCAGCCACAGAAAAGCGCGGTTCGACAAGGTGTCGCGCATGTCGCGCAATATGTGGCGCAGCGTCATCACCGGCTTTACATCGGCGAGATTCGAGACCGCGATCCGCTTGTGCTGCCCGGCCGCCGAGACGATCACCGCGCCCGCCATCATCAACGCGCCAGCGAGGGCATAAGGGAAATAGCCGTCGGGATCGACGAGCCCCTTCGCGCCGCCGAAAAACACGCCATAGGCAAGGAGCAGGATCAGCAGACCGCCGCCCCATCCGAACAGGAAGCGATAGCGCATGACCGCGGTGCGCTCGTCGTAGTCGCCGGTGAGTTCGGGGACGATCGCAACCGACGGCACTTCGCACATCGACACGAGCGAGCGCACGATGATCGCAAAGCCGATCAGCCAGGCGACGGTCATCGTGTCGCTCATTTCGGGTGGGCTCCACAGCAGCATCCACGCGATCGCGAGCGGGATCGGTGCGCCGTAAAGCCAGGGCAGGCGGCGGCCCCAGCGGCTGCGCGTGCGGTCGGTGAGTTC
>JAURVS010000238.1 GCA_030655355.1 Sphingopyxis sp. | reverse complement strand
CGTTTCGATCGCATTCACTGCCTGCCGCGAGACATCGAGCCGGTCGGCAAGTTCCGCCTGGCTCCAGTTTCGCATCGCGCGGAGCACTTTCAATTTATTGTTCATCGGCGCCTCGTCAGCATTTCGATCCGAAGGGACATGGCTTTTCATAGCCATCAATATGTCGGGGAAGGGGAATATTTTGTCTGTCCATTCGGGATGGTCTGGATTGGGGCGAAAGATCGCGAGGGGTTGCGTTCCAAGGAACTGAAGCGGCCACCCGGGGGAGGGCGCTCCAGCCCAAGTCGCCAGCCGCTACCGGGGAAGCGCGGCCGGAACGAAACCATCATCCAACCTGTTACCGCGCGGCGTCGACCATCAGTAGCGCGAGTTGGGTGCCGTTCTGCGCCCGAGCGATTGCGCGTTTGGCCTGTGGCTCGGCGCGAGCGATGGCTTCGGCGACGCATTCCGACTGGCGGGTCATTTCCGCAAGTCCGCGGGTCCCCAACCGGCAGATGCTGCGCGCCGCGCTCTTTACGCGGACGTCGAGCCGTGCACGGTCGGCGGCGCGGGTCAGGTTGAGATCGTCAGTACGAATAGCGGCGGCTTTGTTTTCGCTCTCGGTCGCCATGGCCGGCGTGGCGGCAATGTTAAGCGACAGGGCGAGGATCAATGTGCGGATCATCATGTCTATGTCTCCTTGGTTTGCTTGGTCCGGATCATGTTCACCTGTCATTGTGTCAGGTATGCATGACTATATGTCGTGATTCGCTGACTATGTCAACAACACCTGACAAAAAGGCTTGCGGCCCTGACCGGTCGCTGCATTATGGATACGCTGGCGTCGGCGCGGAGCCTTGACCCTGCGGCCCCTCTGGGCCAATGCGGCGGCCATTATTGCACCTGCGAAGGAATTGCGGCCGTGGCCGACGGGGCGGACAAGATACCACTCAGCTTTCAGGACATGATCCTGACGCTGCACGCCTATTGGGCGGCGCGCGGGTGCGCGATTTTGCAGCCTTATGACATGCGCGTGGGGGCGGGCACCTTTCACCCTTCGACGACGCTGCGCAGCCTTGGCCCCGAGCCGTGGAATGTCGCTTACGTCCAGCCGAGCCGCCGTCCGACCGATGGCCGCTATGGCGAGAACCCGAACCGGCTCCAGCATTATTACCAATATCAGGTGATCTTGAAGCCGTCGCCGGCCGACCTGCAGGAACAATATCTGGGCAGCCTTGCCGCGATCGGCATTAATCCGCTGCTCCACGATATTCGCTTCGTCGAGGATGACTGGGAATCGCCGACGCTTGGCGCATGGGGCCTGGGCTGGGAAGTCTGGTGCGACGGGATGGAAGTCACCCAGTTCACCTATTTTCAGCAGATGGGCGGCTTCGACTGCAAGCCCGTCGCGGGCGAGCTTACTTACGGGCTCGAACGCCTCGCCATGTATATCCAGAATGTCGACAATGTGTACGACCTGCGCTTTTCCGACGCGGTCGGCGATGTCGCGGCGGTCAGCTATGGCGATGTTTTCCTCGAGAACGAAAAGCAGTTCTCGAAATGGAATTTCGAGGTTGCCGACACCGACACCCTTTTCGCGGGTTTCAAGGCCGCCGAAGCCGAATGCCAGCGCGCGATCGCGGCGAATGTCCCGCTCGCCGCTTATGACCAGGCGATCGAGGCAAGCCACCTCTTCAACCTGCTCCAGGCGCGCGGCGTGATCAGCGTGCAGGAACGCGCCAATTACATGGCGCGCGTGCGCGACCTCGCCAAGGGGAGCTGCAAGGCGTGGATCGATAGCCAGTCCGAACGCTGGACCGCTAAATATCCGGGGTGGACATTGTGACCGATTTTCTTCTCGAACTGCGCAGCGAGGAAATTCCGGCGCGGATGCAGGCTGGTGCGCGCGCCGAGCTTGAAAAGCTGTTCCGGGCGCAATTGTCCGCCGCCGGCCTCGATACGGGCGAACTCACCATCTGGTCGACGCCGCGCCGCCTTGCCCTGATCGCCAAGGGACTGCCCGACGCGACGGCCGCCGTCAGCGAGGAACTCAAAGGCCCGCGCAGCAGCGCGCCGCCGCAGGCGCTCGAAGGCTTCTTGCGCAAGACCGGGCTGACGCAGGATCAGCTTGAGGACCGCGACGGCGTCTATTTCGCCGTGATCGACAAGCCCGGCCGGGCCACCGCCGATGTGCTCGCCGAAGCAATCCCCGCGATCATCCGCGCCTTCGCCTGGCCCAAGTCGATGCGCTGGGGCAAGGAAAGCGCGAGTAGTGGGAGCCTGCGCTGGGTGCGCCCGCTGTCGGGCATCGTCGCGATCTTTGGCGAAGAGCTGATCGCGTGTGAAGTTAGCGGGATTTCCGCGGGTTTCGCGACGCGCGGCCACCGCTTCCATTGCCCGGGCGAGATCACGATCGGCTCGGCCTCCGACTATGCCGAGAAGCTGCGCGCGTGCCCCGTCATCGTCGATCATGTGGCGCGCCCGTCGATTATTCGCGACGGCGCCGCAAAGGGTGCCGCCGACGCCGGCCTGACGCTTGTCGAGGATGAGGGACTGGTGATCGAGAATGCCGGTCTGACCGAATGGCCGGTGCCGTTGCTCGGCCGCTTCGACGGAGCGTTTCTGGAAGTGCCGCCCGAGGTCATCCAGCTGACGGCGCGCGTGAACCAGAAATATTTCGTAGTGAACGATGCGGCGGGCAAGCTGGCGAACGGCTTCGCCTGCACCGCGAATATCGACGCAGTCGACGGCGGCGCCGAAATCGTCGCGGGAAACCGCAAGGTTCTGGCGGCGCGGCTGTCGGATGCGCGCTTCTTCTGGGAACAGGATCAGAAGAAGACCCTCGCGCAGCACGCCGAGAAGCTGGCGAACATCACCTTCCACGAAAAGCTGGGCACCGTTGCCGACAAGGTCGAGCGCGTTGCTAAGCTGGCCGAGTGGCTGGCGAGCGAAGGCATCGTCCCGAACTGCGACCCCGCGCTGGCGCGGCAGGCGGCGGAATTGGCGAAGGCTGATCTCGTGACCGAAATGGTTGGAGAGTTTCCGGAATTGCAGGGCCTAATGGGCGGCTATTACGCCCGCGCCCAAGGTCTGCCCGATGCGGTCGCCGACGCAATCCGCGACCATTACAAGCCGGTGGGGCAGGGTGATGATGTTCCGACCGCGCCGGTGACGGTGGCTGTGGCGTTGGCCGACAAGCTGGATACGCTGCGCAGCTTCTTTGCGATCGAGGAGAAGCCCACGGGGTCGAAGGATCCCTTCGCGCTTCGCCGGGCAGCGCTGGGCGTCATTCGCACTTTGACGGACAATGGACTGCGTTTTGCCGTCGCAGAAGGCGACCTGCTCGACTTCTTCGCCGATCGTCTGAAAGTTCAGCAGCGCGAAGCCGGGGTCCGGCACGACCTGATCGACGCGGTGTTCGCGCTCGGCGGTGAGGATGATCTTGTTCGCTTGCTAGCCCGCGTGAAGGCGTTGCAGGCGTTTATGGCGACCGAGGATGGCACGAACCTGCTGGCGGGTTACAAGCGTGCGGCGAATATATTGAAGCAGGCGGGCGAGGTGAGCGGTATCGCTGCCACGACGCCGCCGACTGAAGCCGACGCGACCTTGCTCAATGCACTCGACGCCGCCGAACCCGCGGCATCGGCAGCGGTCGAAAGCGAACGCTTTACCGACGCAATGGCCGCGCTCGCCTCACTCCGCGCGCCAATTGACGCCTTTTTCGACGGCGTAATGGTCAACGATCCCGATGAAGCGGTCCGCGCCTATCGCCTTGGACTGCTCGCGCGATTTACCGGAGCGGTGCATGGCGTGGCGGATTTCTCGAAGATTGAGGGCTGACGCTACGGCAGCTTTGCAGCGAACGAAGTAAAACTGAATCGACGATAACAACTCTCCACTCTATCCAGCCGCAACCTCCTCCCCGGGGCAGCAGGAGCATAAGATGACGACGATGGTGCATTTGTTCGGCGGCGACGCGACGACAGCCGAACGCTCGAAGGAATTGCTGGGCGGCAAGGGTTCGAACCTCGCCGAAATGGCCTCGATCGGCCTGCCGGTGCCCCCGGGATTTACGATCACCACCGACGTCTGCACGGCATATTATACGAATGGCGAACAATTTCCCGCGGGCCTGATCGAAGAGGCGACCGCAGGTATCGCGCATATCGAGGGCATCACCGGGAAAAAGTTCGGCGATCCCGCCGATCCGCTGCTCGTATCAGTCCGCTCGGGCGCGCGCGTGTCGATGCCGGGTATGATGGACACGGTGCTCAACCTTGGCCTCAACGACCAGACAGTCGTCGGCCTGTCCGACGCCTCGGGCGACCCGCGCTTCGCATGGGACAGCTACCGCCGCTTCGTGCAGATGTACGCCGACGTCGTCATGGGTCTCGACCATGCCGAGTTCGAAGAAGCGCTGGAAATCGCCAAGGAAGACAGGGGCTTCTATCTCGACACCGAGATGTCGGCTGAAGACTGGCAGGCGCTGGTCAAGGAATATCAGGCAATAGTCGAGCGCGAAACTGGCGCACCGTTTCCGCAGGACCCAAACGACCAACTGTGGGGCGCGGTCGGCGCGGTGTTCGCAAGCTGGGAAAGCGACCGCGCGAAAGTCTATCGCCGTCTGAACTCAATCCCCGCCGAATGGGGCACTGCGGTCAATATTCAAGCGATGGTGTTCGGCAATATGGGCGACACCTCGGCGACCGGCGTTGCCTTCACGCGCGACCCAGCGACGGGCGAGCGCGCCTGGTACGGCGAATGGCTGATCAACGCGCAAGGCGAGGACGTCGTCGCCGGCATCCGCACGCCGCAATATCTGACGAAGGTTGCGCGCGAAAAAGCGGGCGCGAAGCCGGCATCGATGGAAGAGGCGATGCCTGAGACCTTCGGCGAGCTTGGCCGCGTCTTCGATACGCTCGAAACCCATTATCGCGACATGCAGGACATCGAGTTCACTGTCGAACGCGGGACGCTCTGGATGCTGCAGACGCGTTCGGGCAAGCGCACTGCCAAGGCCGCGCTCAAGATAGCCGTCGACATGGCGGCGGAGGGGCTGATTACGGAAGAGGAAGCCGTCGGCCGCGTCGATCCCGGCGCGCTCGACCAGCTGCTCCACCCGACGCTCGATCCGAAAGCGCCGCGCGATGTGCTCACCAAGGGGCTTCCCGCAAGCCCCGGCGCCGCGTCAGGCAAGATCATGTTCACGGCCGATGGTGCTGAAAAGGCGGCCGAAATGGGTGAGGCGGTGATCCTCGTCCGTGTCGAAACCTCTCCTGAAGATATTCACGGCATGCACGCGGCAAAGGGCATATTGACCGCTCGCGGTGGCATGACGTCACATGCGGCGGTCGTGGCGCGCGGCATGGGCCGCCCCTGCGTCTCGGGCGCAGGCGGGCTGTCGATCGACGGCGCGGCGCGCATCTTGCGCGTCGGCGGGCGTGAACTGCGTGAAGGCGATATATTGACGCTCGACGGTTCGACCGGCGAAGTAATGGCGGGCGAAGTTCCGACCTTGCTTCCCGAACTCGTCGGCGATTTCGGCACGCTGATGGTGTGGGCCGACAAGGTCCGCCGCATGAAGGTGCGTGCGAACGCCGAGACGCCGCAGGATGCGCAGGTCGCCCGCGACTTCGGCGCCGAGGGCATCGGGCTTTGCCGCACCGAGCATATGTTCTTCGACGCCGCGCGCATCACCGCGGTGCGCGAGATGATCCTCGCCGACAGCGAAGCGGGTCGCCGCGCCGCGCTCGCGAAGCTGCTTCCCGAACAGCGCGGGGACTTTGCTGCGATCTTCGGCGTCATGGCGGGGCTGCCGGTCACGATCCGCCTGCTCGATCCACCGCTCCACGAATTCCTCCCGACGCGCGAGGAAGACTTCGCCGATGTTGCCGAGGCCGCAGGTGTCGGAATCGAGGCGCTGAAGGCGCGCGCGAACGAGCTGCACGAATTCAACCCGATGCTCGGCCATCGTGGCTGCCGCCTTGGTGTGACCTATCCCGAAATCTATGAAATGCAGGCGCGCGCGATCTTCGAAGCGGCGTGCGACGTCGCTGCCGAGACGGGGGCGGCGCCGATTCCCGAGGTGATGATCCCGCTCGTCGCGACGCGCCGCGAATTCGACCTGATGAAAGCGGTCGTCGACGCGCAAGCGAAAGCGGTGTTTGCCGAAAAGGGCCGCGAGATCGCCTATCTGGTCGGCACGATGATCGAATTGCCGCGCGCCGCGCTGATGGCCGGCGAGATCGCCGAAACCGCGGAATTCTTCAGCTTCGGCACCAACGATCTGACGCAGACGACGATCGGTATCAGCCGCGACGATGCGGGCCGCTTCCTGACGCAATATGTCGATAAGGGCATCTTCCTGACCGACCCGTTCGTCAGCCTCGACGTCGAAGGCGTCGGGCAGCTCATCGAACTGGCGGCGGAGCGTGGACGCAAGACGCGCCCGGACGTCAAGCTGGGCATTTGCGGCGAGCATGGCGGCGATGCGCCGAGCATCCATTTCTGCGAAAAGACGGGTCTCGACTATGTCAGCGCCTCGCCTTACCGTGTCCCCATCGCCCGGCTCGCGGCCGCTCAGGCTGCGCTGAAAAAGGGCTAAAAGGGGACAGGGGCATGAAGAGTTGGCACCGCTATGCGATCACCTTGGTGGGCGGAATAGCGGTGGGGCTCGGCGCCGCCTGGGCGATGACCAGCGGCGGCCTCAGCGGCGGCAAGATCGTCAACGTCCCCTGGACGACTTCGCTCGGTTTCGGCACCAAGGCAACCGATCCCGTGACCCGCGCTGCGGTTGCACGCGCCGGTCTGCTCGCGCTTCCTGCCAAGGAAACCGTCTATTGGTCGGCACAGACCGATGTCGCGGGCGCGCCGCTCGACGGCAATGGTCGTTACAGTCTATCGGGCACGCCGCTCGACGCGCGCTGGTGGCGCGTGACGATCTATGACACGGCGGGATATCTCGTCGCGAACCCGGCCAATATCTGGTCGGTGAATGGCGCGAACGTCGCGCTTGACCCCAAGGACCAATGGCGCGTCACAATCGCACCGGATAAGCCTGGCGAAGGCGCATGGCTGCCGGGAACGAAGGGGCAGCCCTTTCACCTCACTTTGAGAATGTATAACCCCGGCAAGGCGTTCCGCGCCGACCCTGCGAAGGCGTCGCTGCCGCAGATCGTCAAGGAGGGTTGCTGAGATGCGTAACTGGCTCGGCCCGCTTGTTCTTGGTCTTCTCGTCGCAGTTGCCACTGCCTACATCGCGATCTGGGCGATTCCCTATGGCCTGATGAATGTCGCGATCGACCGGCTGGGGCAGGGCGGTATCAATCGCATGTCCTATGGCAATCTAGCCAACCCCGCGCGTCAGCCGGTGGTCCGGCCGAGTCCTGATCTGGCTTATTCCAGCTGTCCTTATGATCTTTCGGCGGGGCCGATCGCGATCGATGTCGCGCCGGTCCCGGGACGTTACACGTCGCTCAGCATCTTCGACGCCGCGACGGACGTGATCTTTGTCCGCAACGATGTCGAAGCGGCGGGCAGGCCCTTCCGAATCGTCGTGGCGCGCGACGGACAGGCGGTGCCGGCCGGCAGCGAAACCGTTCGCACCAACCACGATCATGGCATCGCGCTGATCCGTATTTTGCTGAAAGACCCCACGGAAATTGGCGCGCTCGATGCGGCACGCCGACAATCTTCGTGCCGGACAGTCACAAAGCTGAAATAGGGGGTTGCGCCCCCGCGCGACGCCCCTTAAAGGCGCCTCTCCACGCACCCGTAGCTCAGCTGGATAGAGCATCAGACTACGAATCTGAGGGTCGGGCGTTCGAATCGCTCCGGGTGCACCATT
>JAURVS010000233.1 GCA_030655355.1 Sphingopyxis sp. | reverse complement strand
CCGCAAAATTATCTCGGCGGAATTGCGCTTCGGCTGCTGGCGATGGTCAGCCTGTCGCTGATGTTCGTGCTGGTAAAGCTGATCGCCGAATCGGGCGTCCATATCCTCGAAAGCCTGTTCTGGCGGCAAGCCGTCGTTATCCCGCTCGTTTTCGCCTGGGCGTGGTCACATGGTGGCATCGCGTCTCTCAAGACGCAGCGGATCGGCGCCCATGCGCGGCGCGCGACGATGGGTCTTATCGGGATGGCGTGCAATTTTGGCGGGATGATTTTCCTGCCCATGGCCGAGGCCACGACGATCAACCTGTCGGTGCCGATCTTCGCGGTGATTTTTGCTGCGCTGCTCCTCGGCGAGCCGACGGGGTGGCAGCGGTGGAGCGCGGTGATCATCGGCTTCGTCGGCGTGCTCGTCGTCCTCAATCCCGCCGCGAGTTTCACTGGCGGGTTCGGCGGCGAGCATGGCATGGGAACGCTGATCGCGCTCGGCGGCGCGCTGATGACCGCGCTCATCACCATCGCGATTCGTGATCTTGGACGCACCGAATATGCAACGACGATCGTCTTCTGGTTCAGCCTGCTGTCGATGCTCCCGCTGGGAATCGCCCTGCCATTCGTCATTACGCCGCACAGCACCCATGTATGGCTGCTGCTGCTCGGGCTCGGATTTTCTGGCGCGGTCGTGCAGATGTCGCTGACCGGAGCGCTGCGCCTCGCCCCAGTGGCGGTCGTCATTCCGATGGATTATTCGGCGCTACTCTGGTCGATCGCGTGCGGCTGGTGGTTCTTTGGCACGCTCCCGGCCGACACGACATGGATCGGCGCACCGCTGATCATCGCGAGCGGGTTGTTCATCGCCTGGCGCGAACATCGCCTGCACATTCAGCGCACGAAGGACATTACCGCATGACGCGTCCGATTCTCTATCACTGCCCCGACGCCCGTTCGCTACGCTGCCTGTGGGCGGTTGAGGAGGCGGGGATCGACGTCGACCTGCGCTTGCTGAAATTTCCGCCGCGGGCGTTCGAACCCGACTATCGCGCGGTCAATCCACTGATGACGATTCCCGGGTGGGTCGAGAATGGTCAGTTGATGACCGAATCGGCGGCGATTTGTGAACGGATTGCCGAGGGCACGCCGCTCGAGGTCCGCCGTGACGAGGCCGACTATTGGGCGTGGCGCAACTGGCTCCACCGCAGCGACGCGACGCTCACCTTCCCACTTGCGATCATGATCCGCTACACACGCGTCGAACCCGAAGAGCGACGGCTCGCGCAAGCGGTCGCGGACTACAAGGCGTTTTTCGGCGGCCGCGCGAAAAGCATCGAGGCGGCGCTGAGCGACGACCGCGAATGGCTCGTCGCCGGACGGTTCACCACCGCCGATATCGTGATCGGCTATGCCGCCTTCCTTGCAACGACGCTCGGTGCCGACGATGTGCTGGGAGAGGCGACCAAGGCTTGGCTGGCACGCTGCACGGCGCGCGGCGGTTTTGTACGCGCACGCGAACGCCAGAAATCGGCCGCTTAACAGAAAAGGGCTCCACCCAAAGGTGAAGCCCTCCATGTTCCTCGCCTCGGGTTGAGTCAGAGAGGAAAATTCATCGGCCCCTCGGGGTGTAGGTCGCGTGAAAGGCCGGATGTAGGGCGAATTTATGCCGCGTCCGGCGTGTTGGCTTTCACATTCTCACTGCTGTGGTTCGATGCCGTTCGCGGTCATAGCGGAGTGACGCCTTAGCTTTCCGCCTGCGGGAGGTAGCCGAGCCCGCCTCCTTAATTCACCATTCGCGCATATCCTTCCCAATAGGGCGCGCGCAGGTCCTTGCGCAAAATCTTGCCGCTGGCATTCCGCGGCAGCGCGTCGATTACGTCGACGCTGCGTGGGCATTTGAAGGGTGCAATGCGCTCGCGCGCCCAGGCAATGATATCGGCTTCCTCGATGTTCGTCCCCGGTTTTGCAACAACGGCCGCCTTCACCGTCTCGCCCCATTTTTCGTCGGGGATGCCGAATACCGCGACCTCCTGCACCGCCGGGTGACCAAAGATCGCACTTTCGACCTCGGCGGGATAGACATTCTCGCCGCCGGTGATGATCATGTCCTTCAACCGGTCGTGAATATAAAGATAGCCATCCTCGTCGAGGTAGCCAGCATCGCCCGTGCGGATCCAGCCGTCGTCGGTCATCGTGTTCGCGGTGGCATCGGGCAGGTTCCAATAGCCGAGCATATTATTCGACGAGCGCGTGATGACTTCGCCGACCGCGCCCTGCGGCAGCGGCTCGCCGTCGGCGTCAACGATGCGGATTTCGACCCCCGGCAGTGGCTTTCCGGCCGACCGCATGCGCTTGTTGCCTTCGGGATCATGATCCTCGGGCGGCAGCATCGAGATCGTGCCCGTCGTTTCGGTC
>JAURVS010000232.1 GCA_030655355.1 Sphingopyxis sp. | reverse complement strand
CGTCCGAAACAGGAAATAGCGCGCGCCGACGATCGCGGCGAAGGTCGGGATCGCCAGATCGGGTGCGCGGACGAGCAGTATCCACGCGATCAACACCCCAACGAACAGCGGAATCGTTGCTTCGATCGCCAGCGTCTCGAGGGCTTTGCCAACGGTCGGCTTCGGCGCTTTGAATGTGATGCGCTCGACCAACAGCGCAAGCGGGTGGATCGCCATGCCTCCGATAAACAGCGCGATGAAGGCGGCCAGCGTGCCGTGAATCTGCCACACCGTTCCCGCGACCAGCCAGACCAGGCCCGAGACGAGGACGCCGGGCGCACCGCCGGCATAAGCGCGGGCGAGGTCTTTCTGAGCTTGGTGTAGTGGGGAAGGGGTGTCGGTCATCTGGGAGCCGCTACGCCCTCGGCCCGTCAATACATATGCTGCCCGCCGTTGATGCTCATCGTTGACCCCGTGACGAAGCCGGCATCCTCGCTGCACAGAAACGCTACGCCGCGGGCGATTTCGTCGGCTTGGCCCAGACGCCCGACGGGGATCTTCGCGACGATCTTTTCCAGCACCTGCGGCGGCACTGCTGCAACCATGTCGGTGTCGATATATCCAGGCGCGATCGCATTGACGGTTACGCCTTTCTTCGCGCCTTCTTGCGCCAGCGCCTTGGTGAAGCCGTGGATGCCCGATTTCGCGGCGGCATAATTGACCTGGCCATATTGGCCTGCCTGCCCGTTGATCGATCCGATATTGACGATGCGGCCCCAGCCGCGTTCGACCATTCCGCCAAAGGTCGCCTTCGCCATGTTGAAACAGCCGCCGAGGTTGACGCGCATCACATCGTCCCAATCTTCGTAGCTCATGCGCGAGAGCGTTCCGTCGCGGGTGATCCCGGCATTGTTGACGACGATGTCGACGGGGCCGAACTCCTCGGCGATTCGCGCGCAGCTGTCGAGGCACGCCTGATGGTCGCCCACGTCCCACTTTATCGCCGCGATGCCCGTGCGATCGGTGAAAGCGCGCGCCTTTTCGTCATTTCCGCCATAGTTAGCGACGACGGTAACGCCCTGTTCCTGCAGCTTGAGGCTGATCGCCTCCCCGATGCCGCGGCTGCCGCCGGTGACGATTGCGATACGTGCCATAAATTTCCTTCTCCCACGGATTATGGGAGCAAGGTTAGGCTGCGTCGTCCGAGGCCGCAAGTTTACCGAAACGTCAATCGAGCAGCTTTTCAGGAGAGTAGGGCCGCACCCTGATCGGGCATCAACTGCTCACCTGCGTCCGCAGTTTCGAAAAGTCTCCGACGGCTAGGCGGGCCTTGTCGATCGTGACGACCAGATTGTCGCCGTCGCCGAACCTGCGGCTCATCAGCCCGCTTGTCGGCAGTTCGATCAACACGACCTCGCGGTCCTCGTCAAAGTCGTGAATGTGGCGAAAGGGCTCATGGCCCATCGCTGCCATCTCGCGGTCCGCAAGGTCGCGCCACCAAGGCTCGTAAAAGGCACGCGCCGCGACGGAAAGATGGTCAGGATGGACGCTCCAGGCGTGCTTCGCGCGGTCGAACAGGATCGTCTGATAATCATGCACCCACAGATCTGCGTCAGCGCGGTGCGTCGTCAGCGGCAGTGTGATCGTCTCGATCCGCGTCTCGCCGGTCTCGGGGTCTGTCGTGTGAACTGCTTTGGCCCAGTGGATCGCATGCAAGCCCGCCATTACCGCCATCGCGTCGTTGGTCGAGAAATCGTCGCGGGCGGGACTGTCGCGGACGATCGCGACAATCTCCAGCGCCCGTTCGCGGGCTTCGTGATTGATGTCGGCGCGACGTTTTCTTTCGGCCTCATTATGCTCGTTCGCTGGCTCGGCTTCGGTAATCAGCCGCTCGAGCCGCATTTCGAGCACCGCGATCATCGCGGTCAGGCTGCCCCAGTCAAAGGGGTGAAAGGCGGGATCGGCTATATCATAGCCGCGATTATAGAGTGCGTTGCCCTGCGCGTTCGGATCTGCCTCGTTTCGCGGATCGGCATCGCCGGGACCGACGGCGACCAGATCGACGGGCCATTCGGGAAATACCCGCGCCGCGAAAGATGCCAGATCGCCGGTGCTGAGGCCGCCGTACGCGCCAAGCCAGCCTTCGGGGTCGAGGGTAAAGGGCGCAGCCACGGGCAGACCGGCCTCGCCCAGATGCAGGACGTGTACCGCAGGGTCTCGGCGATGGATGAAGAAAGCGAGCGCGCCGTCTCGCGGCCCCAATCCGTCCCACAGGCTCTTCGGCAGATCGGCGCAGCTGATCTGCCCGAGGAAGTCAGCGGGCTGATCATCGATTTTCGGCCATGCCGTTCCGGCGGGTAGCCGCGGACGGCCGCCGAGCCAGCTGTTTGTCGATATTGCATCGCGCCGCGGAATTTGGGGCACGAGGCGCAGCGACACCGCTTCCTCCTTCACCTTCTCGCTGCGGTGCGCTTCTTCTTCGACATTCGACGCTACCGCATCGAGCATGCCGTCGGGAGCTGTCGGTTCGACCTCAGCGGCGGGCGCATGATCGAAATCGCTCTCGTCGAGCTGTTCGAGCGGTGTTTTGCGGCTGATCCGTGCAAGCCGCGACGGCGCCATTTCGACAGCCGCCGGCTCGGGGCCGCTTCGGCGCGATAGTTTTGGCAACCGGCTTTCGCGCGGTGCCGCGGCTGCGGCTGGATCGGCGCGGGGGCGGCGGTACCACCAGATGGCGAAGACGATCGCAAGAAAGGCCAGAGTGACCCCCGCCAGCGTCAGCGCTGCCGATTGGATCTGGTTCATGGCGTACCTCCAAATATGTGCGATCACGCCTGTTCGGCGCCTCGTGTGACCCGTTTAGCGCAAGGACATAAATAGTTGGTAAGCAGAGAGGATCAGAGCCAGCCCGCCAGTTCGCGGCGCATCAGCGTCTCCAGCATCGCCATACCGGGCGCTTCGGTGTTGAGACAGGGCAGATAGGCGAACTGTCGTCCGCCCGCGCTTTCGAACTGCTGCTTGCCGCGTATCGCCAGCTCTTCAAGCGTTTCGAGGCAGTCGGCCGAAAAGCCGGGGGCGAAAACAGCGACGCTTCGGCCGTCGCGACCAAGCTGCTCCAGCTGCTTGTCGGTTGCAGGCTCAAGCCATTTGGCGCGGCCAAAGCGCGACTGGAACGCGATCTCGACCGGGCGGCCCAGCGCTTCGGCCAGCAGACGCGCCGTTTTCTGGCACTGGCAATGATAGGGATCGCCCAGCTCCAAGGTGCGCTGCGGCATGCCGTGAAAGCTTGCGAGCAGCACATCGGGGGTGAAATCGAGCGCCGCGAGGCTCGCCTCGATCGACGTTTTCAGCGCGCCCAGATAAGCAGCATCGTCGTGATAGGGCGGCAGGAAACGCAGCGTCGGTTGCCAGCGCAGCGTCTTCAGATGCGCGCCCACGGCGTCGACCACCGTCGCCGACGTGGCGCCGCAATATTGGGGATAGAGCGGCGCGACCAATATCCGTTCGCAGCCCGCCGCCTTCAGCGCATCGATCGCGGGTCCGATCGCGGGGTTTCCGTATCGCATCGCATAGGAGACCTGCACTGTGTCCCCGAACGCCACTTGGAGCGCGCCGGTCTGCGCGCGCGTGATCGCAGCGAGCGGCGATCCGTCGTCAGTCCACACCTGCGCATAGGCGTGCGCCGATTTCTTCGGCCGCGTGGTCAGGATGATGCCGCGCAGGATTGGCTGCCACAAGATTTGCGGAATTTCGACGACGCGGCGGTCGGATAGGAACTGTGCCAAATAACGCCGCACCGATGGCGCATCGGGCGCGTCGGGGGTGCCAAGATTGACAAGCAACACGCCGATGCGCGGCGCGGCGATTACCGGATGGTCAGGAGGGAAGCTCATAGCGGGTGCGCCGACAACGGGATGCGGCGGATGCGGCGGCCGGTCGCGGCGAACATCGCGTTGGCAATGGCGGGTGCGACAACGGGAACGCCAATCTCGCCCAGCCCGCCGGGGTCGCGGTCGCTCTCGACAAATTCGATCAATATTTGCGGGGTTTGCGATAAGGTTGGCAGGCCGAGCTGGCCGAACTTGCGTGCGGTCGCGAGGCCGCCTTCATAGTCGGTCGTCGCGCCCACCGCTGCGGCAAGGCCGAAGATCAGTCCGCCTTCGATCTGTTGCCGTGCGATCGCGGGATTGACCAGCCGCCCGGCGTCGACAACTGCCACCAGTTGCTCGACCTGCAGCCCGCGCTCGCTTTGGCGCGCGGTCGCCATCAGCGCGATATGGCTGCCGCGCATCGAATGGCAGGCAAGGCCCTGCGCGGTCCCCGACAATCCACCCTCCCAACCGCCCAGGCTGGTCACGGTAAGCAGGCAGCGTGCGAGCAGCGGCGCGTTGCCGAGCATCGCCATACGATAGGATAAAGCGTCCGACCCGGCGCGCGCGGCCATTTCGTCGACGAAACATTCGGTGAAAAACGCGGTGTAGCTGTCGGCATTGCCGCGCCAGCGTCCGGTCGGCAGGCCGATGTCGGCGGGGCAATGATCGACCGCCATGTGCGGGATCGCATAGCTGCTCGCCGCGCCCTCGACCGCCGCCGCGTCGCTGTTGCCCGCGGCGGCGCGCTGCGCGACGTCGGCGGGGCTATTGTCGAACAGCCGATCGCGAACTTCATGGTTGGTCGGCGGCACCGCGATGCGCGTGACGAGAGCATCGATGCCGCCCGCCGCGTTGAGCGTCGCGGTCAGCTTGGCGCGCGCCGGCGCGCGCGGCGGCAGGCGCATGATCTCTTCGGCGCGCGACCAGGCGAGCTGGACCGGGCGTTTGACCTGCAGCGCGATAATCGCCGCCTGCACCGCAACACTGTGATCGAGGCAGGCATCGAACGAGCCCCCCGCCATCATCGGGAACAGCGTGACATTCGCGGGCGCCAGCCCGGTCGCGCGGGCAATCGCGTCGCGGCACTGCGCCGGGGCCTGCGTCGCAACCCAGACGCGTATATTTCCGCGATCGGGTGCGGCGGTCGCGGTGCGCGTTTCGATCGGCGCGTGCAGCGCGGGTGCGACGGCATATTCAGCGGAAACCTTTTTCCGCGCGTCCATCGCTTCGCCGACGTCGCCTTCGCTGATGATGCGATAGCCGTCGCCCTTCAGCGCGATCTTGAGCGCCGCGTCGATTCGGTCCGTCGAAATCGGCGCGCCTTCGGTTTCGAACACCGGCGCAAAGCGGTCGAGCGCGCGGTTCGCTGCCCACCAGTTGCGCGCAACCGTCGCGACCCAGCGCTCATGAGTCACCACATTCAGCAGGCCGGGCGAGGCCAGACCCTTTTTGCGATCGATGCTTTTCAGCCGCGTCGCGCCGAGCGGTCCCTGCCGGATCGCCGCGAACACCATGTCGGGCAGGCGGATGTCGCCGGCATAATTGGCCGACCCGTCGATCTTGGCCGGCAGGTCGAGGCGCGTGAGTTCCTTGCCATACAGCGGGTCGGAACTGGTGGCGCGATAGACGGGCTCAGCGGGCGGTTCGAGCAAGGCGGCGGCAGCGGCAACTTCGCCGAAGCGCAGCCGCTTCTTGCCGAAGGTGACGAAGCCGTCCTGCGTGTCGCATTGCTCCCAATCGGCATCCCAGCGCTTTGCCGCTGCCATCATCAGCAGGACGCGCGCTTGCGCCGCGGCATCGCGGCACGGCGCTTCGAACATCCTCACCGACGAGCTGTTCGCGGTCAGCATCGCCGCGTGGCGCACCGCCCATTCGCGCCGCGCCCAGCTGCGCACGTCGGAGACGAATTCGGGCACGCCCGAGCGCGGGGTGAAGGTCGCGCTATCTTCGTTGACGAGCAATGTGTTGGTATAGAGCGGGTTGATCGGAGCGGTTTCGACCGCGATCGTACGCCAGTCGGCGCCGAGCTCGTCGGCCATGATCTGCGGCAACAGCGTGGTGACGCCCTGTCCCATCTCGCATTGCGGGACGATCGCGCTGATATGCCCGTCGTCGCCAATCTTCAAAAAGGCGTTGAAAATATGCTCGTTGGGGGCGGGGGTCAGATTGGGCAGATAGTCGCGCGGCCACAGGCTCCACGCGATCGCCAGTCCGCCCGCGGCCGTCGCGCCGATAAGCAGCGACCGGCGGCTGACGAGCGGCGCGCGCGATTTGTTTTTCTCCACAGTGTCGCGAATGCCGGCCATGCCCGCTGCTGATAGTCGGCGCGAGTCGGCGAGGCAAAGGCTTTTGGAGCGCGTCTATTTCTCCGACAGCGCGAACTCGACGCGCACCGATACCTGTGATTCGCTGACACCGGGGTTGAAGGGCGGCGCGGCCGACTGTGCTGCAGCTTCATAATTGGCAGCGTCGGCGGCATATGCCACCGGCGGAGCGCTATCGCCCCCGTCGCGGATCGTCAGCACCCGGTCGATTTTGAGACCTGCAGCGCCGGCATAGGCGTCGGCGCGGGCGCGCGCCGCGCGATAGGCGGAGGCATAAGCCGATTTGGTTGCGGCCTCCTGATCGGAGACGCGCAGCGTCGGCCCCGACAGGACATTAGCGCCGGCCTGCGTCGTGGCCGCAACGGCTTCGCCCACCTTGTCGACGGCGCGCATTCGCACCTCGACCTGATTGACGGCTTCATACTTGCCCTTGTTCGCGCCCCAGTCGATGCGGCTCACCGTAAGCTGGCGCGTTTGCAGGTCCTTGCCTGCGACACCGAACGCTTTCAGCGCGTCGGTGACCTTGGTCATCGTTTCATTATTCTTCTGCGTCGCGGTCTCGGCCGACGCGGCAGTCGTGCTCACCCCGGCGGTGAAGCGTGCTTCGTCGGGTTTCGTCTCCGACCGGCCGGTCGCCGATACCGACAGCAAAGTCTCGTCATGCCCGACACCGCGCGGGTCGGGCGCCTTGTCGCCGCACGCGCCGAGCATCAGCAGAGGGATCATCATAAGGGACTGGATACGCATGAAGTTTCTCCCGTCATCGCTATCCAGCGAATAACGGGGAAAGTGGTTCCCTACCAGCCCCAGGGCGCGGGCGGCGGCGCGACGGGCTTTGCATAATCGAACGTAACGCGGAAATGCCGACCCTCGCGGTCAAGCCCATAGGTGAAGGCCGCGGCGCTGGTTTCGACCGACCAGATATTGGTCGTCGATACGCCGCGGCCGGTGCGTTCAAACATCGCGATCGATTCGGCGTCGACGGGGAAAGTCTGGCGTGCCGCGTTGCCGCTGTCGGCCGTGTCGCCGCCGTAAAGTGTGACATCGTCCGCGGCGCCATCGGCGTGGCGATGATCATGCTTAAGACGAAGCCCCGTCGCGGTCCGGCTGATGATCCAGGTGCGCGACCGGTCCCAGCCGCCATCGGGGCCGAGCCCTTCGATATGGAAGGGAATTTCGATGCGGTCGCCGGTACAATGGCGGATATGCATCACCATCGCCTTGCCGCGCATCTCGGCATCGGCTTCCTGATCGCTCGCGAGGCGTCCTGCATAGGCCTTGCCGCAGTGCGCCGACAGCGCGTCGAAAAAGGCGTCTTGCGGATTTTCGCTTTTCGGCGTGGTTGCGCAGCCCGCGAGCGCGGACGCAGAGAGCAGCGCAAGTCCGGCCTTCATCGCAACAGGCCGAGGCGCGGAACTTCGATCTTCGGGCAGCGATCCATGACGACGATCAGCCCTGCGGCGTCGGCGCGCTTTGCCGCAGCCTCGTCGATTACGCCGATCTGCAGCCATACGGCTTTGGCGCCGTGGACAATCGCTTCGTCCACCGCGGCGCCCGCATCTTCGCTCTTGCGAAAGATGTCGACGATTTCGGCGGGCGGTTCGACATTGGCCAAGGACGCGACGACGGGCGCACCGTGAATCGTCGATCCGGCGTGGCCGGGGTTGATCGCGATCACGTCATGCCCTTGCGCGACGAGGAAAGCGAGCACGCCGTTTGACGGGCGCGCGGGGTTGGGGGAAGCGCCGACCACTGCAATGCGGCGCGGCTCGCCGAGCAAGTCACGAATTTCGCCTTCGTCGTTGATCGCCATCTTATTTTCCTTGCTTGCGGGCCTTGAGCCATTCGGCGACGCGCGCCGCTATGGCGTGAAACGGTTCGCCCGCCGGGTCGGTTCCGGCGGCGGGCGGGACGCCGCCGTCGCTCGCGAGGCGGATGCCCATCGACAGCGGAACGCGGCCGAGGAAGTCGAGCCCCATCGTCTTCGCTGCCGCCTCGGCACCGCCGCTGCCGAACGGGTCGCTGACCTCGCCGCAATGCGGACAGACATAGCCCGCCATATTCTCGACCAGCCCGATGATCGGGACGTCGGCCTGTTCGAACAGGCTGATCGCACGCGTCGCGTCCATCAACGCCAGGTCCTGCGGGGTGGAGACGATCACCGCGCCCGCGGGCTTATGCTTCTGGATCATCGTCAGCTGAACGTCGCCGGTGCCGGGGGGCAGGTCGACGACGAGCGTGTCGATATCGCCCCAACTCGCATCGACGAGTTGCTCGAGCGCCTTGCCCGCCATCGGGCCGCGCCACGCGATCGCCTGGCCGGGGGCCGCAATCTGGCCGGTCGACAGCATCGGCACACCATAGGCGTTGGGAACGGGGACCAGCTTCGATCCGCGCGATTCGGCCTTCACATGCTCGCTGTCCATCAATCGCGGCTGCGACGGCCCATAGATGTCGGCGTCGACGAGCCCGACCTTCACGCCGAGGCGGCGGAGCGCGACGGCGAGGTTCGCGGCGAGAGTCGATTTGCCGACGCCGCCCTTGCCGCTGCCGACCGCGATGATCGTCATCGACTTTTTCTCGGCGGTCATCGCGATACGGACTTCGCGTACCCCTGCTTCGGTCAGCAGACCTGCGCGCAGGCGGTCTTCGAGCGGTTTGCGATCTTCCACCGCCAGTCCCGACACGTCGAGCACGACGGCGAGCAGTCCCGAATCATCGAGCAGGCGCAGGCCCGAGGACCGCCCTTCGCTCAGTTCGGCGGCGGCGGCGGTGAGGCGGGCGATATCGGCGCTTTGTTCGGTCATGTCCGGGCCAGATAGGCATGATTGGCTTGTTTGCCAGCCATTTTCGCGCGCCCCCCCTGTTAATCGCGCCCGCTGACCCTATAAAAGCCTTATGAACGATAAATTTGACGGCAGCATGGATCGCCGCAGCCCGAGAGGATTGCGGCAATTTTTCCATCAGATCAGCCAGATGGCGAACAGCCCATGGGGCAGCCCGGGCAAGGGCGATGACGACGGGAAGGGCGACGGCAAAAAGCCCGGCCCGCGCAACCCATGGGTGACTCCCGATCCGGCCGACCAGCGCCGCGCGCCCAAGCCGCGCGGTCCTTCGGCGCTCGACGAGTTGCTGCGCAAAGGCCGCGGCGGCTTCGGCGGCGGCGGTTCGGGCGGCGGCAGCGACTTTAATTTCGGCGATTCGGCCAAGCTCTGGAAATGGGCGATCCTCGCCATTGTTGTCGTCTGGGTGCTTTTCTCTTCGTTCCACATCGTGCCGCCTGAAAAAGAAGGCGTGATTACCCGCCTCGGCAGCTATTCGCGGACCGTCGGCCCCGGCGTGAAGCTAACCTGGCCCGCCCCCGTCGAACGCATCCGGCTCGAAGACGTCCGCGCCATTCGCACGATGGCGATCGGCTCGCCCAATGCGACCGACGAGAATTTCGTGCTGACGCGCGACCAGAGCATCGTCGATCTCGCGTATGAAGTCCGCTGGTCGGTCCGCGATCCCGAGCTTTTCTTCTTCCAGCTCGCCGATCCCGAAGGCACGATCCGCGAAGTCGCCGAAAGCGCGATGCGCGCGACGGTCGCCAATTTCGACCTCGTGCAGGCGATCGGCCCCGGCCGCGTCGAGATTGAAGCGCAGGTTCAGCAGCGTATGCAGGAACTGCTCAACCAGTATCGCGCCGGCGTAATGATTCAGGGCATCGCAATCCGTCAGGTCGATCCGCCGAGCCAGGTTGATGAAGCGTTCAAGGAAGTCACCGCAGCACGGCAGGAACGCGAATCGGCGATCAACCTTGCGCGCGCCTATCAGCAGCAGGTGCTGGAACGCGCCCGCGGCGACACGTCGGCGTTCGACCAAATCTATGCGCAATATCAGCTGGCGCCCGAAGTGACGCGCAAGCGCCTTTATTATGAAACGATGGAGAATGTGTTGTCGAACGTCGACAAGACGATTGTCGAAGCGCGCGGGGTAACTCCTTATCTGCCGCTCAATGAAGTGCAGAAGCGCGCCAAGGCCGCACCTGCCGAAGTGACGAAGGGAGCCGAATGATGTTTGGTTCGCTCGTTCAAAATCCGGTGCGCCTGCTCGTCGGCGTCGTGGCCGTGCTGGTGATCCTGTCGCAGTCGCTCGCGATCGTCCCCGAAGACAAGCAGGCCTTGATCCTGCGCTTCGGCGAAATCGAGCGGACGGTGAACCGCTACAAGGAAGGCGAGGATTTCGGCCGTTCGGGCGCGGGTCTGGTGCTGCGTGTGCCGTTCACCGATGGCATCCAATATATCGACAAGCGCATCCTCGGCGTGAACATGGAGCGCCAGCAGGTGCTCTCGACCGACCAGCAAAGGCTGCAGGTCGACGCTTTCGCGCGCTTCCGCATCACCAATCCGGTGCGCATGTACACCGCGATCCGCACCGAGGATAAATTGCAGGCGCAGCTTGCAACGATCCTCGGCTCGTCGTTGCGCAACGAACTTGGCAAGCGCACCTTTGCAACCTTGTTGTCGCCCGAGCGTGGCGCGGTGATGGACAATATCCAAATTGCACTGAACCGCGAGGCGCAGAAATATGGCGCCGAGATCATCGACGTGCGGATCAAGCGCGCCGACTTGCCCGAAGGCGCGACGCTGGAGGCGGCGTACAATCGCATGCGCACTGCGCGTCAGCAGGAAGCGATCTCGATCCGTGCCGAAGGGCAGAAGGAAGCGCAGATTATCCGCGGTAGCGCCGATGGTGAAGCCGCGCGCATTTATGCCGCAAGCTTCGGCAAAGACCCCGACTTCTATGATTTCTATCGCGCGATGCAGAGCTATCGGCAGACCTTCCTCGGTGAGAACAACCAGGGCGGAACCTCGATCATCATGTCGCCCGACAATGAATATTTGAAGCGGTTCAGCGGCGGTTGACGGCCGGACACGCGCTGAACGCCCCGATGAATAGAATGTGCAACTGCCGTTCATGTTCAAATGGCGTTCAGCCAACGCGCCGCAGACACCCGCGGCCGGGGTCCGAGAGTTTTTCGTAAGAGAAAAGGAATTTCGATCGTGCGTTATGTTTATGGCATCACTTCGGCCTTGCTGGCGAGTGGCACTGCGCTGGCGCTGGTCACGCAGTCGCCCGTTGGCGCGCAGGTCGCGCAGAACGAAAAAAGCGAAATCGCAAAGGTCGTGCCCCGATCGGGTGCACCGGAAAGCTTCGCCGATCTGGTCGAGCAGCTCCAGCCTGCGGTGGTCAACATCTCGACCAAGCAGGAAGTCACTCTCGGCGTCCGGCTGAACCCCTTTGCCGGGACGCGTGAGCCGATCACGCAGGAACAACAGGGCGGTGGCTCGGGCTTCCTGATCTCGGCCGACGGCTATATAGTCACCAACAATCATGTGATCTCGGGCGGCCCGCGCGGCGAAGCCGTCAATCAGGTCACGGTGACGCTGACCAACCAGAAAGAATATAAGGCGACGATCGTCGGCCGCGACGTCGCGTCCGACCTCGCGCTGCTCAAGATCGAAGCGACCGGCCTGCCGTTCGTGAAATTCGCCGACAGCAGCACGGCGCGCGTCGGCGACTGGGTCGTCGCAATCGGCAATCCGCTCGGCCTCGGCTCGACGGTGACCGCGGGCATTATTTCGGCGGTTCAGCGCAACCTTGGACAGGGCGGCGCCTATGACCGCTACATCCAGACCGATACCGCGATCAACCGCGGCAACTCGGGCGGCCCGCTGTTCGACCTTCAGGGCAATGTCGTCGGCATCAACAATATGCTGATCTCGCCCGTCGGCGCGAACATCGGCGTCAACTTCGCGATCCCCGCCGATGCGGCGATTCCGGTAATCAATTCGCTGCGCTCGGGTGAGAAGATCCAGCGCGGCTATCTCGGTATCGGCATTGCGCCGGTCGACGAGGATTTGGCGGCGGCGCTCGGCCTGCCCAAGGATCGCGGCGAGTTCATCCAACGCGTCGAACCCGCGCAGGCGGGCGAAAAGGCCGGTCTGAAGCGCGGCGACGTCGTGACCAAGGTCAATGGCAAGGACGTCACGCCGCAGCAGACCTTGTCGTACATCGTGTCAAACACCAAGCCGGGCACGCGCATTCCGCTCGATATCATCCGCGACGGCAAACCGATGACGCTGAACGTTCTCGTCGGCACGCGTCCGCCCGAAGAAGAGCTGACCGCCAGCAACTTCGATCCCGAAGAAGAACAGACGGCCCCCGAGGATCCGACCGGCGCCGCCGACAAGGCGCTCCAGGAAGAACTCGGCCTGTCGGTACAGGTCGTCACTCCCGATATCGCGCGCGCGGTCGGGGTCGACGCCTCGACCAAGGGGCTGGTGATCGGCGCGGCCTCGGCCAACAGCGACGCCGGCCGCAAGGGTCTGCGCCGCGGCGACGTGATCCTCAGCGCAAATCGCGTGCCCGTTGCGACGAGCGATGCGCTTGCAAAGGCGGTTGCTGACGCGAAGAAGGCGGGCCGCGATGCGGTTCTGCTCGAAATTCTGCGTCGCGGCGGCCCCTCGGCTTTCATCGCGGTGCGCGTGAAATAAGCTTCGGCTTCGCCGCTCTGTAAAAGGGCGCCGCACCTTCGGGTCCGGCGCCCTTTTTATTTGCGCCGCGGCGCCTGTGTTCATATTATGTTCTCACAACATCGAGTCGGGAGAAAGATGATGATTGGTTATGTGACGCTGGGAACGAAGGATCTCGCAAAGGCGGCAGAATTTTATGACGCGATCGCGGCCGATCTCGACACGCCGCGGATGATGGAGTTTGAAAACTTCATTGCGTGGGGCAAGCCGGAGGGTGCTGCCGGCGTTGCGCTGACCAAGCCGTTCGACGGCAATGCAGCGACCGTCGGCAACGGCGTGATGGTGGCGCTCGAGGCCAAGGACAAGGAACAGGTCCACCGCCTCCACGAAATCGCGCTTGCGCATGGCGGCACCTGCGAAGGCCCCCCGGGACCGCGCGGCGAAGGATTTTACGCGGGATATTTCCGCGATCCTGATGGGAATAAGCTCAACGCCTTCATCATGGGGTGAGGGCGGGTTTTGAGCCTTGAGTTCTAATCCATCTCGTCATCCCGGGCTCGACCCGGGACCCGCGGCGGCGCCGAAGTCATGGACTCCGGATCAAGTCAGGGCATGACGCTTTGCGACAAGTCATATCCTGTTCTCCGGCGAAAGCCGGGCCCGCGCGGCGCAACGCTTTGCCTTCTGGGCCCCGGCTTTCGCCGGGGAACGCTTATTTTCTCCAGAGTAGTCGCCGGTCGAGTCCACGGTGACTTGAGCGGTGCGGTAGTCGGTCGGAAACTAACCTACACGTTGCGCAACAACGGCCAGCGCTCGACCCATTTTTTCGACCGCAATCGCTCGTCATAAATGCTGCGCTTCATTTCGACGAAATTGGCGGTCGGACGCAACATCAGGTTGAAAAGATCATCGAGGCCCAAAGGCGCCGCGACTTCGCAAAGCGCGTCACCAAGGCGCCGTGCCGCAACGGCCGTCGCTGTCTCGGGCCAGTGGCGCATCGCATCGACCGCGGACGAATAGGGCGGATCGGCGTTGCGAACATGCATTCGCGCCTGATTCTTGACCGACCAGA
>JAURVS010000440.1 GCA_030655355.1 Sphingopyxis sp. | reverse complement strand
GCCGTCGATCGCATCGGGATTCACCTCGGGCACGATCAGCGGCACGTCGGGGTCCATGCGGTAGAGCGATGAGTTGTCGATCACGACGCAGCCCGCCGCCGCGGCCTTGGGCGCGTGGATTTTCGTGGCTTCGCTGCCGATCGCGAAAATCGCCATGTCCCAGCCGGCCCAGTCGAAATTGTCGATATTCTGGCATTTCAGCGTGCGGCCGGTGTCGCCGATCTCGACGTCGAGCCCTTGGCTGCGCGACGAGGCGACCAGCGCCAGTGCGTCGATCGGGAACTCGCGCTCGGACAGGATGGCGAGCACTTCGCGCCCGACATTGCCCGTCGCGCCGGCGACAACGATACGATAACCCATGTACTCACTCCTCAGTGCAAGAAACTCGGTGAAATTGGTCAGACTTTCCAGCGGAAATGGCCGGTCAGCTTGTGGTCGAACAGCGCATCCTCCTCGCGCGTGCCGCCACCGATATTGTGGAGGACGAGCGGGGTGCCGGTCGTGTCCTTGCGGTCGGACACAATGCCGGTGTGCGGCAGGCGCCCGCCGACCAGCGAGGTGAAGATGTCACCCGGCCGCCAGTCCGCCGGGTCGGTGGTCACGGGCAGCGCCGCCCCCTGCCGCCGCCAGAAGGTCGCCAGATTGGGCACGCGGCGGTGGTCGATGTTGCGGTCGGGGCGGCCGAGCCCCCAGTTTTTCGGATACGCCCCAAAATTGGCGCGCATGTCGGCGTTTACAAGCGCCTGCAGGTCATGGCCCAGCGCATCGCGGAAGGCGCGGATGACGACGTCGGTGCACACCCCCTTGGCGCGCTCGACATCGCCGTTCGGGAAGGCGAGCGTGGTGTAGGCGGGGTCGTAGCGCAGCGTGACGCCGACTTGCCGCCGCGCCGCCGCAACCACGCGCTGCGCGTTGGTCGCCGCCAGCGCGGTGCCCGACAGCCCAAGCGCCAGCGCCGCGCCGATGAAGGCGCGCCGGGTCGGCTGGAAGGACGGGGACATCTGCATCAAATTCGCTTTGCCCAAAGAAAAACGACCGGTTCTGCCTGTTGGCGGAACCGGTCGTTTTGGAAAGCTGTTTTCGCTTGGGGTCGGGAAACTTCCCTTAGCCCTCGCTGGCTTCCGGCCGGTAATCGCGGCGCTCCGCAATACGCGCCGATTTGCCGGTGCGGCCGCGAAGATAGTAAAGCTTCGCACGACGCACGGCACCCTTGCGGATGACGGTAATGCTGTCGATGTTGGGCGAATAGAGCGGGAACACGCGCTCGACACCTTCGCCGAACGACATTTTGCGCACGGTGAAGTTGGAGCCCATGCCCTTGTTCGAACGGGCGATGCACACGCCTTCGAAATTCTGGACGCGGGTGCGTTCGCCTTCGACCACCTTGACGCCGACTTTCAGCGTGTCGCCGGGGCGGAAGGTCGGAATGGTCTTGGCCGCTTTGACAATTTCTTCGGCTTCAATCGTCTGGATGAGGTTCATGCCTCTAGTCCTTCTTCTTTTGCGGCGCGCCAGAGGCAGGTCGGGCCCGAGCATCGACATGACGCTCCCAAAGGTCCGGCCTGCGTAACCGTGTATGATCTTGTGCCTGTTGTTTCCGCCAGGCCGCGATCTTCGCATGATCCCCCGATCGCAGCACTTCGGGGATCGTGCGCCCTTCCCAACTAGCAGGACGGGTATAGTGCGGATATTCGAGCAAACCGTTTTCGAACGATTCGTCATCTCCGCTAGAAGCCGCGCCCATTACGCCGGGAAGCAAGCGAATGCAAGCGTCGAGCAGCAACAGCGCGCCTATCTCGCCGCCCGACAGGATGATGTCGCCCATCGACACCTGTTCGATCGGCCGCGCATCAAAAATCCGCTCGTCGAATCCCTCGAACCGGCCGCACAGGATGATCGCGCCGGGGCCGGCCGAAAGGGTACGGATGCGCGCCTGGGTGATCGGCGTCCCGCGCGGGGTCATCGCGAGGATCGGCAGATTGGGATGCGCCGCCGCAGCATGGTCGATCGCGGCACCGAGCACATCGGCCTTCAGCACCATGCCCGCCCCGCCGCCCGCCGGCGTATCGTCAACTGTGCGATGCTTGTCGGTGGCGAAATCGCGGATCTGCACCGGCGCGCAATTCCACGTCCCGCTTTCCAGCGCGCGCCCCGCCATGCTGTGCCCTAGCGGACCGGGGAACATGTCGGGGTAAAGCGTGAGGGGGACGGCGGTGAAGGTCATGGCAGCGTCCAATTCTCGACCACCAGTCCCGGCACGTCGGCGAAGTCGGCTTCGTTTGCGGTGACGAGAGCGATGCCTTGGGATAGCGCGTGGGCTGCGATCAATCGATCGTAGCTTCCCCGCCTGAACGGCAACGCCGCATAAGCCTGCACAGCCTTATAGTCGAAATCGAGCACCCGGACTTCTTCGACAAAGGCTTGCAACTGATCGAAGGCGGGTGCCTTGCCGAGCGTCGAACCATGTGCAACCTCGGCATAAGCGATGGCGGAGGTGACCAGGTCGCCCTCGTCGCACTCTCCCGCCCGCGCCACCAGCCGGGCGTCGAGGTTCATGACCAGCGCGATGATGGCATTGCTATCCAGCAGATATTTCACGCGCCATCATTCCCATCAGCCTTGCCCGTTGGCCTTGCGCGATCCTCAAAAACCCGATCCTCGGGCGCAATCAGATGCAGGCCGATGGCCGATCCCGCCACCTTGGTGATGTTAAATTTGCGTTTGGGTAGATCGGCGGGTTCGTAGGAGAGGAATTGCCCATTTTCGACAATCAACTCCATTTCGGTTCCGGCCACCAATCTGGTACCCGCCGGGATTCGCACTGCCAGCGAGTTTCCCGATTTGAAGACCTTCACCCTATGCCGGGTTTTGTCAGACGGCTTCAACCACGGGGCTGAGCCGAACACCCGATTCAAGGCGAACGCGCGTCGGTCTTCGTTCACTTCACTTCGTTTCGTCATAGCTCATCTCCGTATATACATGATGTATATACGTGACCCATCAAGGTCAAGTCAGCGGCTCCCACAGGTCATCGGGAAGCAGGTGCCGATCCTTGTCCAGTTCGGCGTGCAGCCATTCGCGGAAGCGTTCGATCTTGCGGACGCCGATGCGGTTTTCGCGGTGGACGAGGAAATGCGCGGTACCCGGCTGGTAAAGTGCATCGAAGGGCCGGACCAGCCGCCCCGCGTCGAGTTCGGCGCGCCACAAGAGCGGCGTCATCAGCGCGATGCCATAGCCGGCCTGAACCGAACTCGCCTCCTGCAACTGGCTGTCGAGTTCGATGCCGCGGCGCTGCGGCGGCGGCACGGCGGCTACCCCTGCCGCAGCGAACCAGCCCGCCCACCAGGGATCGTTGGGAGCCAGCCGGTCGACGCCCAGCAAGTCGGCGGGCACGGCAATGCCGTTCGCGTCCAGAAAGCCCGGCGCACAGATCGGCGTGACATGGCTGCGGTACAGAAAATCGGCGCGCAGACCGGGCCAATGCCCGCGGCCGACGCGGATCGCGACATCGACATTGGTGGCGTCGAAATCAACCAGATCGTTGCTCATCATCATGCGCACCGCAAGGTCGGGATAGGCCAGCTGAAAGCCGCCGATCCGCGCGCTGAGCCAGGTGCCGCCAAAGGTCGTCATCGCGCTGATCGTCAACACATCGGCCTCGTCGCTGCCGAGCGCGGCAAAGGCATCGCCCATCGCGGCAAAGGCATTGCTGATCGCGGGAAGCAGCCGCTGCCCGGTTTCCGACAAACGCACCCGCCCCTTTTCACGCACAAACAGCGCGCGGCCGAGCCGGTCTTCCAATTGGCGCACCTGATAGCTGACCGCGGCCTGGGTCAGCCCCAATTCTTCCGCCGCGCGCGAGAAATTTTCAAGACGACCGGCGGCCTCGAAGGTTCGAATCGCGGCGAGGGGCGGCAGCTTAGGCATAAATCCCTATAAGCTGACCTTATGATATGGTCCACGGCTTTTGTTGGCGCTCTGCGGACCGAAGGCGCATCTTGCAGGCATCGGATCAGCAGGAGGCGAGCGATGAAAGACGAACTTTGGATGCGGACGTGGAACGACGGTCACCCGCGCTTCAGCGACGATTTACACCGCGGTATCCTGTGGCTGCTCACCCCGTTCCAGCGGCTGGGCAAGGGAACCACGCCGCGGGCCAACCCCGACCAAGACGCCTTGTCCGCGCGCATCGCGCCACGCCAGGGTGAACGGGCACATAGCAAGGCAGGGTGATGGACCGACACGACCAGCCATAGCCCCAAGTTTGTCGAAGGGAGTCCCCGCTGCACGGCGTGCTCCCTCTCCCGCCTTGAGGCGCCCTTCGACAAGCTTGGGACTATGGCATGGGCGGGCCATATTTTCTCAACCCACCATTAACCAAAAATCAGCCCTGCGCGCCTAGCGTTCCCCCGTTCGAAACGACGGGGGCCGCATGGCGCGAGGGGCGCGATTCTTGACCGTGGGTGCGGCACTGCTCGGCGCCGCCACCCCGGCACGCGCGCAATCCTCATTCGCCGACGCGACCAGCATGAGCTGGGACGGGGTGCTGACCGGCATCTTCCTGGGCCTGCTGCTGTTTTCGCTCGCCTATAACGCCGCCTTCTTCGGTTTGCTGCGCGAGCGCTTCCTGATCTGGCAAAGCGCCCGCACCTTTTGCTATTTCGCGCTCGCGGTGGCGTTGTCGCCGCTGGCGATGGGACCGTGGCTGGCCCCCGACAGCTTTGCGCGTCAGGTCTGGATCACGACATTTTTCGACCTGAGCGTGGTGGTGTCGGGGGTGTTTCTGCGCTCCTATCTCGAGCCCGGAATGATCGGCCCGCGGCTCTATCGCTGGCTCGGCTGGCCGCCCGTCCTGATCCTGCTGACCACCCCCGCGACGCTCATTCCTGACGCCCCCGCCTATATGATGCTGCGCAGTGCTGTGCTGGTCGCGATGCTGGCGCTGGCCGCGGCGACGGTGGTGATCGCGCTGCGGCGTGGCAGTCGCACCGCGCGCTATCAGGCTGCGGCCTGGAGCGGCATCGGTGGGGTTTACGCGGTCAGCCTGTTCCACGACATCGTGCTGGGCCAGCCATTCGCGAGTTTTCTGTTCCTGCTGTTTCCGGCGCTGGGGCTGGAGGTGATGCTCACCGCGCTCGGCATCCTCGACCGGCTGATGCATCTCCGCCGCGAGCGCCAGGAAGCCCGCGCCCAAGCCGCGGCGATGCGGATCATCGCGCACACCGATCCGCTGACCGGCCTGCCCAACCGGCGGGCGATCGAGGAAAGTTTCAACGACGACGCGCCGGTCGCGATCGCGCTGGTCGACCTCGACCATTTCAAGGCGATCAACGACCGCCACGGCCATGACGTCGGCGACCGCGTCATTTTTGCTACGGGCGTCGCGCTCGGATCCGGGTCGGCACTGGCGGCGCGGGTCGGCGGCGAGGAATTCGCGTTGCTGTTCCGCGGCGCGCCCGAAGCGGTCGCGATCGAGGCCGAACGGCTGCGCCAGCGGATCGGCGCCTATGTCGCGCAAATGGTCCCGACGCTCGAGCGGCCGGTGACCGCGAGCATGGGGCTGGTCCATATCGGCAGCGGGACAAGTTTCGGCGCGGCGATGAAATCGGCCGACATCAACCTGTACGCCGCCAAGGAAAGCGGGCGCGACCGCGTGGTGTTTATCGAGGCTGCCTAAGGCGCGACCACGCGGATACGCAGCGACTGGATCGTCACCGGATCGGTTGGGGCGAGCAGCAACATTCCGTCGAGGTGACCCTTGTCGCAATTGAGCCGAAAGGCGGTCGAAAGCGCGCCGGTCGGTGCCAGCGGTTCGGCGGTCGGACAGGCGCCCACCTCGGCCTTGAGTTTCGCGAGTTCGGCCGACCAGTTTTCGGCCGACCGGTCGAGCAGGAAATTCATCGCCAGGATGCCGTCGAGCGGTTTCAGATTGCCCGCGGCATAAGCGGCCCGCGTCGCGGCGAACATGTCCTCAATCGCTCGCGAGGCCGGGATCGTACGGCTTTCGAGCAGCCCTGCCTTGTCCATCGCCACCGCCGTATCCCATGCCGGCGCCGACGGTCCGGCGTAGGTGCGGTTGGCGAGCGCGAACACCCCGACGCCCTTGTCGGGCATCAGCATCACATGGCTGCCATAGCCCGGATAGCCGCCGCCATGCGCGAGCGTCAGCCCCAGATCGCAATCCTGCGCGACGCGCCAGCCCATGCCATAGGCGCTCGACAGCTTGGCGCCGCTGGCGCCGTTGCGGTTGACCACCGCGGTGAAGTTCAGCCCTTGCGCGATCTCGCGCACCGTCGCGCGCTTGACCGGGCCGTTATCGGCGGCGTCGCGCGCCGGCCACGCCGACAGCAGGAAGGCGACCCATTTCGCATAGTCGTTCGCGCTGACCTGGAGCCCGCCCATCGCGTTGAACGCGCCGTCGATCATCTCGGGCTCGGCGGTCCAGCGCTCATTTTCCCAGCGATAGCCGATCGCATAATGCGCCTTCGGTGCCTTGGTCGCATCATAACCGCTGCTCGTCATGCCGAGCGGGGTGAGGATCGTCTGCTGGACATAGGCGGTGTAGGGCATGCCCGAGGCATTGGCGACGATGCGGCCGAGCAGCGCGTAGCCGAAGTTCGAATATTCGTGGCTGCTTTGCGGGGCGCGGCTGAACGTCACCCCCGCCGCGATCATTTTCGTGAACTCCGCTTGCGGCAGCACCTGTTGGCGATCGCCCCACGGATCGTCGGTGACGAAGCCCGCGACATGGTGGAGCAGGTCGCGGACGCGGATGCGCGGGCTGTCCTGGGTCGGGTAGGTCCAGCCCTTCATCTCGGGCACATAGTGCTCGGCGAGATCGTCGAGGCGCAGCTTGCCCTGATCGCGCAATTGCAGGATCGACAGCGCGGTGAACGCCTTGGTCATCGACGCGATGCGGAACAGGCTGTCGGCGTCGACGGGACGTTTGTCATCGAGGTTCTGGACCCCGATGCCCTTCACATAAGCGAGCTTGCCGTCCTTCACCACGCCATAGACCATGCCCGGGACGTGCGCGTCGGCCTGAAACTTGGCAAAGAGGGCGTCGATTTCAGGGGTGATCTGCGCGAGGGTTTTGGGCGCGACCTCCTGCGCCAGCGTGGGAAGCGGAGCGGCTAGCGCGACGATCATAGCGATGACCAGAGTGTTGCGCATCCTACCCTCCCTTTGCCGTTCGCTCCAAGCTAGCATGGCGCGGGACGATGACAACCGAGCGCCCCAAAAAGGTTAGGGCTTGCTTTTCGATCTGGCAGGAGCAGGGTGACCGGGTGGGCGATAAGGGGGACCAACAAATGCGATCAATATGGAGAGCGCTGGCGATCGTCGGCATGTTTGGGGCGTCCGCGCCCGCGATGGCGGCCGACTGGTCCTACATCACCTCAAGCGACTCAGGGTCGGACCATTATTATGACAAGGCGAGCGTGAAACGGATAGGCGCAATGGTCCAGTTCTGGTCGCGCGAGGACGCGACCAAGGCCGATGTCGGCGACGATTATCCGCTGGTGAGCGACGCCCTTGAGGAAATCGACTGCGCGGCCGGCCGGCTGAGGGTGATCCAGATCATCGATCGCGACGAAATGTTCCAAGAGGTGGAACGATACGATTTTACCGCCGAGATCATGTGGAACGCCATCGGGCCCAGCACGGTCGCATCGAACAAACGCGCCATCGTCTGCAAATAAAGCGAGTCAGCCGGCATCGACAAAAGCGCGGGTGACGATCAGCCGGTCGTCGTCCCATTCGGGTATCGCTTCGGGACGCATCGGCACCATGAAGCGCTTGCCGTTCGGTCGCTCGATTTCGAGGATGTCGCCGGCGCCGAAATTGTCGATCGCGACGACTTCGCCCACCGCGCTGCCGTCGGTCGAGACGCACGGCAGGCCGAGCAGGTCGTGGTGATAATATTCGCCCTCGCCCAGCGGCGGCAGCGCCGAGCGCGGGACGGTCAGTACCGTGCCGCGCAGTGCCTCGGCGCCCGAGCGGTCGGTGATTTCGGCGAAGGTCGCCACGGCGCCCTGATTGGCGGGGCGCACCGACTTCAGGGTCAGCTTGCGTGTCCCCGCTTCAAACACGGAAAAGGCGCGGAGGGTGTCCGCGCCTTCGCCGAATAATTTGAGCCGCACCTCGCCCCGCACCCCATGCGCGCCGGCGATGGCGGCGAGGGTGACGGGACGTGTCGCGTTGGCCAAGACTCAGGCCTTGGCTTCTTCGCCGGCTTCTTCAGCAGGCGTTTCTTCAGCGGCCGCTTCTTCGGCCACCGGAGCAGCCGGAGCTTCCTCGGCGGGGCCGCCTTCGGCAGCCTGTTCGGCCATCGCGGTCGCGTCTTCGGCCGGGGTTTCGGCGGGGACGTCGTCGGCGACGGCATCGGCAACGGCTTCGGCGGTCGCTTCGCTCTTCACCGAACCGGTCGCATCCGATTCGGCGGCGGCGGGAGCGGCGGCTTCTTCGCCAGCCGGTGCTTCGGCGGTGGCTTCTTCAGCCGGAGCGGCTTCTTCAACCACTTCGGGTTCGGGGGCCGGAGCGGCGGCAGCAGCGGCTGCAGCGGCTGCAGCTTCTTCGGCGTCGATCAGCTTCTGCGCCTTTTCTTCGGCGCGTTCCTTGGCCTTTTCGCCCGGGACCGCCTTGTTCGGGTTGTTGCGCGCGGTGCGTTCCTGGACGCCGGCGGCGTCGAGGAAGCGGGCGACGCGGTCGCTCGGCTGGGCGCCGACGCTCAGCCAATGCTTCGCGCGGTCGGCGTCGAGCTTGATGCGCTCGGGATTGTCCTTGGCGAGCAGCGGGTTGTAGCTGCCGATGCGTTCGATGAAGCGGCCGTCGCGCGGGCTGCGCGAATCGGCAACGACGATCTTGTAATAAGGACGCTTTTTAGAACCGCCGCGTGCGAGGCGAATGGAGGTAGCCATGATATTTTCCTTTACTTCTAAACTGAAATTCGCGTGTAATTACTTCTTTTTATTCATCAAATTAGCGAGTTCGGGCGGGATCGACCCGCCACCACCGAGACCGGGCAAACCGCCGCCACCAGCGCCGCCGCCAAACCCGCCGGGGCCGCCCATTCCGGGAATGCCGCCACCCTTGCCGAACAGCGCGCCGAGCCCCTTGAGGCCGCCCATCTTGCGGATCTTTTTCATCGCGCTGGCCATTTCCTGATGCATTTTCAGCACCTTGTTAACCTGCTGCACCGTCGTGCCCGACCCGTTGGCGATGCGGATCTTGCGCTTCGCGGTCAGGATTTCGGGCTTCGCGCGCTCCTTGGGAGTCATCGACCCCATGATCGCATCGAAGTGGATGAGCATCTTGTCGTCGGCGCCGCCCTGCGCCGCGGCAACCTGCGCCTTCTTGATCCCGGGGATCATGCCGGCGAGCGCGCCGAGGCCGCCCATGCGGCGCATCTGGTTGAGCTGAGTGCGCAGGTCGTTGAGGTCAAAGAGGCCCTTCGCCATCTTCGCCGCCATCGCCTCAGCCTCTTCGGCCTGGATCGTTTCGGCAGCGCGTTCAACCAGGCTAACGACGTCGCCCATGCCGAGGATGCGGCCCGCGATGCGCGACGGCTGGAAGAGTTCGAGCCCGTCGAGCTTTTCGCCCGTGCCCGCAAATTTGATCGGCTTGCCGGTGACCGCACGCATCGACAGCGCGGCGCCGCCGCGCGCGTCACCGTCCATGCGCGTGAGCACGACGCCGGTAAGCGGCACCTGATCGCTGAAGCGCTGCGCAACCTGCACGGCGTCCTGTCCGGTCAGGCTGTCGACGACAAGCAAGGTTTCGGCCGGGTTCGCCGTGCGCGACACCGCCTGCATTTCGTCCATCAACTGCTGGTCGACGTGAAGACGGCCCGCGGTGTCGAGCATCAGGACGTCATAGCCCTGAAGCTTTGCCGCCTGCATCGCGCGCTGCGCGATTTCGACCGGCTGCTGCCCCGCGACGATCGGCAGCGTCGCGACGTCGATCTGCTGCCCGAGGACGGCAAGCTGTTCCTGCGCGGCGGGGCGATTGACGTCGAGCGACGCCATCAGCACCTTTTTGCGCTCTTTTTCCTTGAGCCGCTTCGCGATCTTCGCGGTCGTCGTCGTCTTACCCGAGCCCTGCAGACCGACCATCATGATCACTGCGGGTGGAGTCACGGCAAGCTCAAGCTCAGCGGTTTCGGAGCCGAGCATTTCGGTCAGCGCATCGCTGACGATCTTGACGACCTGCTGTCCCGGGGTGACCGAGCGCAGGACGTTCTGGCCGATCGCGAGTTCGGTGACCTGATCGACGAAGCTGCGCACGACGGGCAGCGCGACGTCGGCTTCGAGCAGCGCGATTCGCACTTCGCGCATCGCGGCGCGCACGTCCGCCTCGGTCAGCGCACCGCGACCGCGGAGCTTCCCGAAAACATCGCCCAGACGGCTGCTCAGACTATCGAACACAGTCCAAAATCCTTACTTGTGACGCCCGCAACGCAAAACACGCCGGTGAGCGAAACCTCGCCAACCAGCGGTATCCGTGGACAGTGTTTCCGTCGCGGATGTCGATATGCCCGAACGCAAGATGCACGCGGACGCGGCAGCCATTACACATTTGCCTGCCCGTTGGCAAGCCGATCGACCGCGACCACTTAACCCAAATTTCATCGCTTTGCCCCCATAAAGCCGCCGATGGTGGGGACAATCGATATGACAGCGACGCCGAAGCAATTCGACCGGAGCGAAGGCGCGAAGCGTGACATCATTGCCGGGGGCATAGTTGTCGCCGCTATCCTGTTGTTTGTAGGCACAGGCAGCAATGTCATGCAGGCGGCCGTCCGCGCGCTGATCGGCCTCGGCGGCGGCCCTGATCGCGCGCTGGCAACGGCGCTCGTGCTCAATGTCGCACTGATTTTGTTCGGCTGGCGCCGCTACAAGGACCTCAACCGCGAAATCCGCGAGCGGACTGAAGCCGAACAGCGCGCGCGCTATCTGGCCGACACCGACCCGCTGACGGGATTTCTCAACCGCCGGGCGCTGCTCGCGACAGGGCAACGGCAGATCGCGAATGCCATCGCCGAAAAGCGTCAGGTCGCGCTGTTCCTGCTCGACCTCGATCATTTCAAGACCGTCAACGATATCCACGGGCATGTCGCGGGCGACCGCGTGCTGCAGGTCGCCGCCGAGCGCATCTCGGCCGTCCTGCCGCCCAATGCCACCAAAGCACGCCTCGGCGGCGATGAATTTGTCGCGATGCTGGCTTTCGAGCCGAGCGCGCGCGCCGATATCGACGCGCTAGCCGCCGAACTTGTCGCATCGCTCGACAATTCGGTCACGCACGATGCGCAACAAATCCGCATCGGCGCGTCGCTCGGCATCTCGCTCGCGAGCGACGCCAGCGTAACGATGGAAACGATGGTTCGGCAGGCCGACATCGCCATGTATCATTGCAAGGACGAGGGCCGGAACCGGTTCTGCTGGTTCGAGGCGGGGATGGAAATGGCAGTGCAGATCCGCAACCAGATCGAAACCGGTATTCGCGACGGCATGCCGCGCGGCGAATTTGTTCCGCATTTCGAACCGCAAGTCGATATCGCCAGCGGGCGACTGATCGGATTTGAAATGCTGATGCGTTGGGACTCTCCCGAATATGGGATGATTCCACCTGAACGGTTCATTCCCGTTGCCGAGGAAAGCGGGCTGATCGGCGAATTGTCATTGCAGGTGATCCACGATGCGATGGAGATCGCCAAGCGCTGGGATCCGTCGATCATGCTGGCCGTCAATATCTCGCCGCAGCAGCTGAAAGATCCGTGGTTCAGCCAGAAGCTCACCAAGCTGCTCGTCGAGGTCGGCTTTCCCGCCAGCCAGCTTGAGGTCGAAATCACCGAAAGCTCGCTGTTCGAAAACCTGCCGCTCGTGCGCTCGATCGTCACCAGCCTCAAAAATCAGGGCGTGTCGCTGAGCCTTGATGACTTCGGCACCGGCTACAGCTCGCTCTCGCATTTGCGCGCGCTGCCGTTCGACCGGATCAAGATCGATCGCAGCTTCGTCGCCGCAATGCGCGGCAGCCCCGATGCGCAAGCAATCGTCGTCGCGATCGTGCGACTGGGCGAAAGCCTCGCGATGCCGATCACCGCAGAAGGGGTCGAAGACGAGGCGACCGCGATCGAACTGACGCGGCTTGGCTGTTCGAAGGGCCAGGGCTGGTATTTCGGCCGCGCCGCTTCGGCCGCCGACACCGAATTGCTGCTTGCCGACCGCGGACTGCTCCGCGCGCCGGTGGTGCCGCCGGGTGCCTCCGAATCCGGCGACGCCGAACAACTACGCAAGTCGGCCTGAATGTTTCCCTTCCCTTCCAGCTAGGGGAGGATCAGGAAGCCACGGACGGTTCGCTAGACTTCGTGCGCGCGCCACCTTACATGCGCGAGCAATGGCAGACCGCTTCACCAAGATGCATGGCCTCGGCAACGACTTTGTCGTGATTGATGCGCGCGAGAGTGCCGTCGAAATGACGCCAGCGCGGGCGCATGCGATCGCCGACCGGCGCCATGGCATCGGGTGCGACCAGCTGATCCTTCTCGAACCCTCGACCAGCGCCGACGTGAAGATGCGTATCTTCAACGCCGACGGCGGCGAGGTCGAAGCGTGCGGTAACGCCACACGCTGCGTCGCGACGTTGATCGGCAAGCCCGCGGTGATCGAGACGCTCGGCGGAATGCTGCGCGTTACCCCCGCCGACGGCGGCGCCGAAGTCACGCTGGGCGAGCCCGAATTCGACTGGGAGCATATTCCGCTCGCGATGCCGATGGACACGCGCGACATGCCCGTTGCGTGGGACGAGCTGGAACATGGCGCCGCGGTCAATGTCGGCAATCCGCATATCATCTTTTTCGTTCCCGAAGCCGATGCCGTCGCGCTCGCCGACCTCGGCCCGCGGATCGAAACTGATCCGCTGTTCCCCGAGCGCGTCAACGTCAATGTCGCGAGCCTCGACGGCGAGAACCAGTTGCAGCTGCGCGTCTGGGAACGCGGCGTCGGGCTGACGCAGGCGTGCGGTACGGGCGCATGCGCCACTGCAGTGGCCGCGATCCGCGCCGGCCTCGTCCAGTCGCCCGTAACGGTCTCGCTGCCCGGCGGCGATCTCATCATTCGCTGGGCACCGGGCGAGCCGATCGTCATGAGCGGCGCCGCGACCCGCGTGTATGAGGGCGAGACCGACTGGGCGCAGTTCGGATGAGCGCTGCACTCGCCGACCCGGTCGAGGTCGTCAATTTCGGTTGCCGGCTGAATATCGCCGAGGGCGAAGCCATTCGCACGGCGGCGCGGCAAGCGGGCGTTCGCGACATGATCGTCTTCAACAGCTGCGCCGTCACCGACGAGGCGGTGCGACAGGCACGGCAAGCCGTACGCCGCGCGCTCCGCGAACGGCCAGAGGCAGCCGTCGTGGTGACGGGCTGTGCCGCCGAACTCGAGGCCGAACGCTTTGCGGAGATGGGCGCGCGCGTCGTGCGCAACGACGCCAAGGGGTTGGCCGAAAGCTATGGCGGCGCCCGCACCTTCACAAATTCACGCGCCTATGCGCCCGCGCTCTCGGGCGCCGATCATGCCCGCGCCTTTCTCGGCGTTCAGACCGGCTGCTCGCATAGCTGCACTTTTTGCGCGACGGTGCTCGCGCGCGGGATCGCGCGGTCGGCAACGATCGATGCCGTGCTTGCGTCGGCGCGTACGGCACTGGAACGGGGCCAGCGCGAGATCATTCTGACCGGAGTCGATCTTGCCAGCTATGGCGACGATAGCGGAACTGCGCTCGCCGCGCTGGTCGAGGCGCTGCTTGACCTCCCGCTCGAACGCCTTCGCCTGTCGTCGCTCGACCCGAACCGGATCGACGAAGCCCTGTTCGCGCTGCTCACGACCGAGGCGCGGATCATGCCGCATGTCCATCTGTCGCTGCAGGCCGGCGACGATATGGTGCTGACGCGCATGAAGCGCCGTCACCGGCGCGCCGACGCCGTTTCGCTCGTTGCACGGCTGAAAAATGCGCGGCCCGAGATCGCGATCGGCGCCGACCTGATCGCGGGATTTCCGACCGAGGACGACGCGATGTTTGCCAATTCGCTGGCGCTGATTGACGATTGCGACATCGTCTTTGGCCATATCTTTCCTTACAGCCCGCGCGATGGAACGCCTGCCGCGCGGATGCCGCAGGTCGGCCGCGCCATTGCGCGCGACCGCGCGGGGCAATTGCGCGAAGCAAATGCGCGCCGCCGCCAGAGCTGGCTCGACGCGCAGGTCGGCGGCACCGCCGATATGCTCGTCGAGCGCGACGGCCTGTCAGGACATGCCGGCAATTTCGCAGCGCTGACGCTGACCGCGCCCGCGGTGCCCGGCTCGATCATAACAGTGCGGCTGACCGCACGCGACGGCGACCGGATGATCGCCGCCCCAATCGAAGCAAAGGATATCGCGGCATGACCGGCCAAAGCTGGAGCGAACGGCTGCTCGGCGGATTTCGCCGCACCTCTGAAAAGCTGGGCGAAAATCTCGCAGGGCTGACCGGCAAGGCGCGGCTCGACGAGGAGGATCTCGACCGCATCGAAGAGGCGTTGATTACTGCCGACCTTGGTCCCGTGATGGCCGAGCGGATCCGCGACCGCCTCGCGGCGCGGCGCGATGCCGTCGCGGGCGGGGTCGAGGAATTGCGCAAGATCGTCGCCGAAGAAATCGCGGCGGTCCTGCGCCCAGTTGCCGAACCGCTCGACATCGACGCCTTCCCGCGCCCGCAGGTCATCCTGGTGATCGGCGTCAACGGATCGGGCAAGACGACGACGATCGCGAAGCTCGCGCATCTGTTCCAGGAACAGGATTATGGCGTGATGCTCGTCGCGGGCGACACCTTTCGCGCCGCCGCGATCGGCCAGCTCAAGGTCTGGGCCGAACGGCTCGGCGTGCCGATCATGGCGGGCCCCGAGGGCGGCGATTCGGCGGGCATCGTGTTCGACGCGGTCAAACAGGCGACCGCGACGGGTATCGACGTGCTGATTGTCGACACCGCAGGGCGGCTGCAGAACAAGCGCGAGTTGATGGACGAACTCGCCAAGATCAAGCGCGTCCTCGGCCGCCTGAACCCCGCCGCGCCGCACGATGTCGTGCTCGTGCTCGACGCGACGACGGGGCAGAACGCCTTGTCGCAAATTGACGTGTTCCGTGAGGTCGCAGGCGTCACCGGGCTGGTGATGACCAAGCTCGACGGCACGGCACGCGGCGGCGTGCTCGTCGCCGCCGCCGAACGGCACGGCCTCCCCATTCATGCTATTGGTATTGGCGAGACGATCGAAGACCTTCGTCCGTTCGACGCCGACGAGATTGCGAGCATCATTGCAGGAAATATCCGATGAGCGACGTCCTTCCGACCGGCCCCGAAACGGTCCCGGCACCGCCGCCCGCGAAGCATGGCTGGCTCAATTTCGTTATCGATTTCGGTCCGCTGCTCGTCTTCTTTCTCGCCTATAAATTCTCGTCGGGCGGCGAAGGCGCGTTCGCAGCGACGACCGCGGCGATCAAGGGGACCGTCGCCTTCATGGTCGCGATCATCGTCGCGATGATCGTGTCGAAGTGGAAGCTCGGCAAGATTTCGCCGATGCTGTGGATGTCGAGCATCCTCGTCATCGGTTTCGGCGCGCTGACGATCTGGTTCCACGACGAGCGTTTCATCGTGATGAAACCGACGATCATCTACGCGGCCTTTGCCGTGCTGCTCCTCGGCGGCTGGTGGTTCAAAAAGCCGATGCTCAAATATCTGCTGCAATCGGCGCTCGAAGGTCTCACCGACCGCGGCTGGCTGCTGCTGTCGCGCAACTGGGGGATTTTCTTCGCCGTTCTCGGCATCGCCAATCATGTGATGTACGAACTGATCCAGTCCAAACAGATGAGCTTTGACCTGTGGCTGACGATCAAGGTGTGGGGCGTTACCGCCCTCTCCTTCCTCTTCACCTTCAGCCAAGTGCCGGTGATGCTGAAGAACGGCCTCGCGATCCCCGAAGACGACGTCGCCGACAAAAGTTGAGTCCGGCCCCCGACGCTGGCATAGCGACGTCACCGGCACCGGGTCGCACGCCGCGCCGAGACAAAAAGGGGGAACTGCAATGGACAAATTTTTCGGGAATCTGCACGCCGTACTCGGTGCAGGGCTGGTGCTCGCAATCATCTTGATGCTGAGCCTGAACGGCCAGAATTTCGAGGACGGGATCGCCGCGGGCAACGCGATCCTGCGGTGGCTGCACACCTTCTTCGGCGTGCTGTGGATCGGTCTGCTCTATTATTTCAACTTCGTCCAGATTCCGACGATGCCGAAAATTCCCGCCGAACTGAAGCCCGCCGTTGGCAAGCATATCGCCCCCGCCGCGCTGTTCTGGTTTCGCTGGGCGGCGCTGATCACCGTGCTGCTCGGCGTCGCGATTGCTGGTCATGCCAAATATCTGGCGCCCGCGCTCAGCCTGCAGGATCCGTACAAGCTGATCGGCGTCGGCATGTGGCTGGGCCTGATCATGGCATTCAACGTCTGGTTCGTGATCTGGCCGAACCAGAAAAAGGCGCTCGGTATCGTCGAGGCCGATGACGCAACCAAGGCGAAAGCCGCGAAGACCGCGATGATCTTTTCGCGCACCAACACCTTGCTGTCGATCCCGATGCTCTACGCGATGGTGAACTTCAGCTAAGCCGCCGCAACGGCAATATGACAGGGGCGCTTCGGGAAACCGGAGCGCCTTTTTCATAGGCGTTCAGCCCTCGATGGCGGCCTTGTGCATCCGGCCGTTCATCACATAATGCGCGACACCCATTTGCATGCCCGCAGCTTGCGCATCATCGATCTCGCGCACGCGCCGTGCCGGCGATCCCGCCCAGAGTTCGCGCGCCGGGATTTCCTTATTCTCGGTGAGCAGCGCGCCCGCGGCGAGCATCGCATCGCTGCCGATCCGGCACCCGTTCATCACCGTCGCCTTCAAGCCTACGAACGCCCGGTCAGCCAGAATGCATCCGTGAACCATCGCCATATGGCCGATCAGGACATCTTCGCCGATGATCGTCGGAAAGCCGTCGGGGCGATGCGGCATGGGGCCGTCGCAATGGACGACGCTGCCGTCCTGAATGTTCGACCGCGCGCCGATCACGATCCGGCTGACGTCGGCGCGCAGCACGCAATTATACCAGATGCTGACATCGGGTCCGATCACGACATCGCCGATGATCCGGCACCCCGGCGCAATGAACGCGCTCGGGTCGATCTGCGGCGTCTTGCCGTTCACGCTGATGATGCTGACGTCGGTGTAGGTCATTCGTCGCGGCCTCCCAAGATATGCTTCCAGATCAGCACCGGGAGCGTCGAGGCATAATCGTCAGTCCAGCGTTCGAAATTCGGTCGCGACCTGAGCGGAACCCAAGCGCCATCCTCGGCCGCATCCGCTCGCGGGCGAAGGCCACCGGTCAATTGCTGCATCCGCTGTGGCGTTGCCGTCAGCGCGACCCAGTTCGACGCGGTCAAATCGTCGATCTGTGTGCCATCGGGTCCAGGATCGAGGCGAATAGCGGTCGACCAACCACGCTTCTTCCCTTCCTCGGCCAGGACAGGCTCGAGGTCGAAGAAGCGGTTCGATATATGGATCAGCAATATGCCGTCGGGCTTCAGCGCACGGCTATAAATGCCAATGGCTTCCTTCGTCAGCAGGTGCAGCGGAATAGCGTCGGACGAAAAGGCGTCGATCACGATGACGTCGAACCGGCCGGGAGGCTGCTTGGCCAACTGCAACCGCGCATCGCCGATCACGATCGACGTGTCGCCGGCGCAGTCGGAGAGATAGGTAAATTTCTTTGGATCGCGCGCGATCTGCACCATCGCCGGATCGATTTCGAAGATAGTCCATTGCTGGCCGGGCTTGCGGTAACAGGCAAGTGTTCCGGCCCCCAAACCGACTATACCGATCGACGCCTCCGGCCCGGCGAGCATCTCGGCCTTGTCCAAAGTCAGTCCGACACCCGACTTGTGCCCATAATAGGTCGTCGGATCGCGCCGGTGCGCGGCGTCGGTGCGCTGCAAACCGTGCAATGTCGTACCGTGCGCCAGACGGCGCTGTTGCGATTCGGGATAGTCCGAAACGGTATAGACACCAAAATAGCTGCGGACGCGCTTGTCGCCGAAGCTTTCAGCAATCGTCACTCCGCCGCCGAAGCCAAGCATCATAAAGGCAAGCACCCCCACAAAGGCCCAGCGCCAGCCAATCACCAATATGCCGATCGCGAGGATGCCGATGCCCCAGATGATCGCCGTGCGATCGAGCCCGCCGGTCCATTCCGCCGCCATATGCTGCGAGATGAAGAAGGCGACGGCAACCATCAACGCCACCACCAGCCGCGCAGTCCGCGGCGTCAGTTTGAGCCATTTGTCCCACGGGATCAGCACCGGTAACGGCATGAGCAACGCAGCCGCGAGGATCAGCAACGGATGCTCATACACCCAGTCGAACAGAAGCGGGGCGAAGAGCGCCGCGAACAGGCCGCCGAGCACGCCGCCCGCCGACATGATCAGATAGAAGAGCGTCAAATGTTCAGTCGCGGGGCGCAAATGATAAAGATAGCCGTGCAGCGCGGTCGCCACGACAAAGAGCATCGCAAGACTGGCGAGCGCGATGGTCATCGCACCACCGCCCGAACTCATCAACCCGAGCCCGCCAACTGCGAGCAGTACGACTGGAGCAATCAGCGTGATGATCTGTGTCAATCGCTCCGCCGTCGAAAAGGCGATGACAAAGCTGAGCAGATACAACCCCAGCGGCAGCACCCAGAGTAACGGCATCGCCACAATGTCGGTGGTGAGATGCGTGGTCGTCGACAACATCAAGCCCGACGGCACCGCGGCGATGAGGAGCCAGTGCATCTGGCGACGCCAAGTCGGCCGCGGTTCCCCGCTGCCTGCGTCGCTATCATGCGTTTCGGCTTTTCCGTGCCAGCGCGCTGCAGCGGTCCCGGCCACGAGCAACACAAGCAACGCGTAACCGCCGGTCCAGCCCCAGCTTTGCGCAGCCAGCGGCAGGGAGGGCTCGACAAGCGCGGGATAGCTGATCAGTCCCGCGAAGCTGCCAAGGTTCGACGCGGCATAGAGATAATAAGGGTCTCCCGCGCGCGTGTCGGCGGCGAACCAACGTTGCATCAACGGCGCCTGCGCCGAGACGACAAAAAACACTGGCCCGATCGACGCAAAGAGGAGCAACGGAACCCATAGCGCCTCTTGCCCCGGCCCCGGCGGGGCGATGTTGGCAATACTGAGCGGAAGCCACAACGCCGCGACGACGAACAGCGCAAGGTGAATCGTCGCCTGACGCCGCACTGTGAAGCGGCCAAGCCAATGCGCATAAGCATAACCGCCGAGCAGCAGCGCCTGATAGACAAGCATCGCGCTGTTCCACACCGCTGGCGCGCCGCCCAGCTTGGGCAGCACCATTCGCGCCACCATGGGTTGAACCTGGAAGAGCAGGAAACTGCCGACCAAAATGGTCAGCACAAAAAGCCAACGACGCGGAGAGGCGGAAGCGGATTCGGTCATGCGGTGTCCCATGTCATTCGTGATAGCGCATAAATGTTAAGCCGGCGTAGTGCCTCGACTTTAGGTGGCATCGAACGGCCGAACCGGAGATCCGTGCGACAGGTCATGACCAGCCTCCCGGTCTCGATCATGCGCCCATAAGCCGGGCCGCATGGAGCGCATGATAGCTGAGCACGCCCGATGCGCCGGCGCGCCGGAAGGCGAGCAGGGTTTCGAGGACAAGCGCATCGCGGTCGCCCGCACCAGCCGCGGCGGCGGCCTCGATCATCGCATATTCGCCCGACACCTGATACGCGTACACCGGCACTGCGAAATTCGCCTTAACCGCTGCGACGATGTCGAGATAGGGCAGGCCAGGCTTCACCATCACGCTGTCGGCGCCCTCGGCTAGATCCTGCGCGACCTCACGCAGCGCTTCCTCGCTGTTCGCGGGGTCCATTTGATAGGTTTTCTTGTCGCCTTTCAGCAAACCGCGCGAGCCGACGGCGTCGCGGAACGGACCGTAAAAGGCCGACGCATATTTGGCGGCATAGCTCATGATCTGGACATGGCCGAAGCCCTCGGCCTCGAGCGCCGCGCGGATCGCACTGATGCGCCCGTCCATCATGTCGCTCGGTGCGATGATGTCGGCGCCGGCGCGTGCCTGATTGAGCGCCTGCCCGACCAGTACCTCGACCGTTTCGTCGTTGAGGACATAGCCCGAATTGTCGATCAGCCCGTCCTGCCCATGGCTGGTGTAGGGGTCGAGCGCGACGTCGGTGAGCACGCCGATATCGTCGCCGAGCGCATCCTTGATAGCGCGCGTCGCGCGGCACATCAGATTATCCGCATTGAGCGCCTCGCTGCCATCGGCGCTGCGGCGGTCGGGCTGCGTATAGGGAAAAAGCGCGACGCACGGGATGCCCGCCGCAACTGCGTCCTTCGCGCGTTCGACCAGCAGGTCGACCGACCAGCGCGACACGCCCGGCAAGCTCGTAATCGGCTCTTCGCTGCCCGATCCGTCGCATACGAACAACGGCCAGATCAGATTGGCCGGCGACACGGTCGTTTCGCGCACCATCGCGCGGCTCCAGCCGGTGCGGCGGGTGCGGCGAAGGCGCAATTCGGGAAAGGCAGCATGGGTCATGCTGGGTGCATAGCGTCGCTTGGCGGCCGGGCAAATGGATATTGGCGGGTTGATTGGCCGCGCCCTCTCCCGTTCGCATCGAGCGAAGTCGAGATGCCTATCGGGGCAAGCGCTAAGTCGATGGGTGTCTCGACTTCGCTCGACACGAACGGAACGAGAGATTTCGCGGCGCGGCGGTGAAGATCAGATCCCGTCGCCCGCGCGCTTCGACGCGACGTCGGCGAGGCTGCCGAGCTTCGGCGCTTCGGCCTGCTTCGGCGCAATCGGGCTCAATGCAGCGCCCGGCGCGATCGAGGTCAGCGCGCGGATGCGGGCGCGGAAATCGGCGAGTGCCTTGCCTTCAAGCAATGCGCGGGTGACGAAGGTCACCGAGGACGGATTGACTGCGTGTCCGTTGCGATACAGCTCATAATGAAGATGCGGGCCGGTCGAGAGTCCCGTCGATCCGATATAGCCGATTACCTGCCCGCGATTGACGCGCTGGCCCGGACGCACCGCGATGCGGCTCATATGACCATAGCCGGTGCCGAGGCCGTTGCCGTGGTTCAGCTTTACGTAATTGCCGAACCCGCCATGGCGCCCCGCGATCGTCACGATACCGTCGGTAACTGCATAGATTGGCGCGCCATATCCGCCGCCGAAATCCATGCCGCTGTGCATGCGCTTGTAGCCGAGGATCGGATGGCGCCGCATCCCGAAAGTCGAGGTAACCCGGCCATTGCTCGGTCGGGCCATGCCGCCGCGCTGTTCGCCGACGCCCGACGCCTCGAACCATTGTGTGCGGCCGTCGACATTCCATTCGAGCATCGACAATTTCGATTTTCCGCCGCGGATCAGCCCAGCATAAAGCAGCTTGCCCGTTTCGCTCTCGCCCGTTTCGGCGCGGCGGTAGTCGACGATGATGTCGAATTCGTCGCTCGCCTGAATGCCGCTGCCAACCGATATCTGACGATTGATGACACGAAGATAGGACTGGATGGCCTCCGGCGGCGCGCCGGCGGCACGCGCCGAACGATACAGGCTGTCACCCACCCGGCCGCGGATGCGGAGCGGGGTCGTGTCGACCGCGATCGGGATGCGCCGCATGACGAGTCGGCCACCCTCGCGTTCCATTTCGATGCGCAGGTCGAACCGCGCGCGCATTGCCAACGCCTCGACCGGGCGCGGCATCGTACGCGCTGCGCGGCGCCCGAGAATCAGGTCGATTCGTGTGCCGGGGGCAATATCGGCGAGCGGAACGGCGCTCGAAACCTGACTCGCCAGCGCTTGCGCCTCGCTGCCGCCGACGCCCGAACGTTCGAGCAGACGCGCGAAGCTGTCGCCGCTGCCCAATGTCGCGGTCAGTTCGATCTGCGGCCGTTCGGGGGTTTGGGTCAGCGGGCGGACGGCGTCGGTTGCCGCCATATGGCGTCCGGTGTCGCCGCCGAGCGCCAGCGGAACGATCATCTGTGCGCGTGCTTCGTTGAAATCCGCCGCATCGAGCGCGGGCGTTCCGCCGATTTCCAGCGGCTGGATTCCCGGGAAAGTTGCGATCGCCGTCGCGCAGAGCAGGGTTAATGTCCCGAGACCGCGCCACCAGATGGCCGAACCGATATTATCGCCCAGGTCGGGAACAAGGTCGAGCTGCGCCAGCCGGTCGCGCCAACCGAAGTGCGGTTCGGCGACCGAATCGGCGCGGCGCAGCGGGATCGCTTGCGACATCGTGAGCGCAGCCGCATTGCCGGACATGCCCGCGATCGGTTCGTGACGCTGAAACAAATTGCAACCCCCGCTCGGCCAGCCACCCATAGACCCGGCTGCCGAATGATGTTTTCGACAGCGTGTCTGTAAAGAAAGGTCGTTAAAGTCAATTTAATGGCCAGTCTGCCGTTGTGCGTTGCGGCAAGCCGTGGCGGGGTCGGGATATTTTGCAAGCGTTGCGGAAAAATCGGCTTCCTTCCTGCGGTTCAACGATCGCCTGTTGCGCGGCGCCCGCGCCCATGCCAGCTTGGACATCAAGAAAATGACCTCATCCTCTTCCCAGCCGGTCAAGGCTGTCCTTGGCCCCACCAACACCGGCAAAACCCATTTGGCGGTCGAGCGTCTGACCGCCCATAGCAGCGGCATGATCGGCTTTCCGCTGCGCTTGCTGGCGCGCGAAGTCTACGACCGGGTGGTCGCGATCAAAGGCCCCGCGCAAGTGGCGCTGATCACCGGCGAAGAACGGATCATGCCCCCTGATGCGCGTTATCTGCTCGGCACGATGGAAGCGCTGCCGATCGAGCGCGACGTCGCTTTCGTCGGGATAGACGAGGCGCAGCTTGGCGCCGATCCCGAGCGCGGCCATGTCTTCACCGACCGGATGCTGCGCGCACGCGGGCGCGAGGAAACGATGATCCTTGGGTCGGCGAGCATCCGTGGCCTCGTCAAAACGCTGGTGCCCGAGGCGGAAATCATCACCCGCCCGCGCTTTTCGACGCTGAGCTACGCCGGATCGTCGAAGCTCTCGCGGCTTCCCAAACGCTCGGCGATCGTCGCTTTCTCGGCCGAGGAAGTCTATGCCATCGCCGAAATGCTGCGCCGCTTTTCCGGTGGCGCCGCGGTGGTGATGGGCGCGCTCAGCCCCAAGACGCGCAATTCGCAGGTCGCGATGTTCGAGGCGGGCGAAGTCGATTATCTCGTCGCGACCGACGCGATCGGCATGGGGCTCAATCTCGACGTCCAGCATGTCGCGTTCGCCAGCCTGCAGAAATTCGACGGGCGGCGCCTTCGCCGACTGACGATTTCGGAAATGGCGCAGATCGCCGGACGTGCGGGGCGCCACCAGCAGGACGGCGGTTTCGGCACCGTCGGCCTGCCGCAGGGCGGCTTTACTCCCGAAGAAATCCACGCGATCGAGGGGCATCATTTCCCGCCGCTCCACAGCCTGTTCTGGCGCAATCCGACTCCGGGCTTCGGCTCGCTCGACCAATTGCTCTCCGACCTCGCGCAACCGCCGACGCAGCCGATGCTGCGCGCCGCGCCCGAAGCCGTCGACATCGCCGTGCTCAAGCATCTCGCGGGCGACATGGAAGTGCGCGCGCGCGGCGGCGACTTCGACGCGGTGCAACGCCTTTGGGATGCATGCGGACTTCCCGACTTCGAACAGCTTGGCGCCGAGCATCACAGCCGGACGGTTTTCAAGCTTTGGCAATGGCGCACCAGCGGCGACGGAATGATCGATCCCGACTGGTTCGCGCGCCGCCTCGCGCGGCTTAACGATGTCGAGGGCGACATCGATCAGCTTGCAAGCCGTATCGCGGCAGTCCGCACTTTATGCTTCATTGCACAGCGCGGCGACTGGATTGCCGACGCCGCGGGGTGGACCGCGCAGACGCAGGCGCTCGAATCGCGCCTGTCTGACGCTTTGCACGCGGCGCTCGCGCAGCGTTTCGTCGACCGCCGACTCGCACTCCTGCTTCGCGACGCGGGACAGCGCAATGCGGCGCTGCCGGTAGCGGTCGGTCCCGACGGCACCGTCGCGGTCGACGGCGAGGCGATCGGGACGCTCAAGGGTTTTCAATTCAAGGTCGACCCGGTCGCGAAGGCGAGCGATCACCGAATGCTCCTCGCCGCGGCAGAAAAGCATCTGCGCGCCGAACTCGCGCGCCGCGCGACCGCGCTCGCGGAAGGCGACGACAGCGCCTTGTCGCTCGTTGCCGAACCGGGAACGGCGCCGCGCCTTGCCTGGCACGGCCATGCCATCGCGACGCTCGCCAAAGGGCCAACGCTCGTTCAACCGTCGATTCAGATCGACCCCTCGCTCCGCAGGCTCGAACTCCATCAGGTGCAGGCGATTTCCGAGCGGCTGAACCGTTTCGTCGCCGAGCAACTCGCGCGCCACGCGGGGCCGCTCGCCGCGATGGGCGAAGCTGCCGGCGATCTGTTCACCCCGCCGCGGGTGCGTGCGCTGCTCGCGGCGCTCGTCGACGGCAGCGGGACGATCGGCCGCGCCGCAGTCGAAGAGCAATTGAATGGCCTCAGCCCGGACGAACGCCCGCAGCTTCGCAAGCTTGGCCTGACGATCGGCTCGCTCGACATTTTTCATCCCATATTGCTCAAACCCGAAGCTGTGCGATGGCGCGCCGCACTGATCGCCGCGCAACAGGGCAGCCCTGTCCCGGCGCTGCCGCCGCACGGCGCTGTGCTGCAAAAAGAGGGCAGCCATGCCGGGCTGGTCATCGCGGGATTTCGCCGCTGCGCATCCGGCTGGCTGCGCGTCGACATGGCCGAAAAGCTGGCGCGGCAAGCGCATGCCGCGCGGATGCAGGCATCTGCTCCGCCGACCGCTCCGATTGTCGGCGGCGACGATCATCACGATGGCCATGGCGATGCGGGCGATGATGTCGAAGGCGTCGGCGCGGCGCCGCCGCCGGGCTTCGTAATTGACCCGGCGCTGGCGACATCGCTCGGCCTCGATGAGGAAACGCGGCGCGCACTGCTACAAAGCTTCGGCTTCCGCGGCGTCGGTGACCCCGCGCTGCAACGCTGGCGCTGGTCGGGCCTGCGCAAACCTGAAAAGCGACCGCGCCGCAAGCCGCATCCGCAGCGCAAGGGCGCAGATACGCCGGCACGGCCCGCAGCGAATGGCGAGACACGGCGGCCGCCCGCTCCGCATGCGAAAGGCAAACGCGGCAAGCCGCCACAGCCGCGCGTCGATACGCCCCGCCCACCCCGACCCGACCGACCGCCACGGCGCGGACCATCTCCAAACAGCCCATTCGCGGGCCTTGCCGAGCTACTCGCAGATGCGCGCAAAGACTGATGACTAGCTCCGGCGCCGCAGGAAGCATCCGGTTGGACAAGCTGCTGTGGTTCCTGCGCCTAGCGCGGTCGCGAAGCGTCGCGCAGGCAATCATCGAGGCGGGGCATATCAGGCTCGACGGGCGGCGCATCACGCGATCGTCATCGGCGGTGCATGTCGGGCAGACACTCGTCCTGCCCGTCGGCGAACGGATCGAGGTGCTGCGACTCCTGTCACTACCCGTCCGCCGTGGCCCCGCAACCGAGGCGCAGGCCTGTTACCGACGGCTCGACCCCGCATCTCCGTCTTCCCCGCAACCGCCTATCGACGCCGATGGAAATGCTTTGCACCTGCAGCGCGCCGATCATCCTAATCAATGAGAGTGATTCGCAACTGTCGCTTAGCGTTGACGCGCCGCCTTTGCGCGGCATAGAGGCGAGCCAATATGGAGAGCCTGACGGCCCGATCGCCGTCATCTGAGGGAGCCGAAAACTCATGACCTATGTCGTCACCGATGCCTGCGTCCGGTGCAAATATATGGACTGTGTCGAGGTCTGCCCCGTCGATTGTTTCTATGAGGGCGAGAATATGCTCGTCATCAATCCGAACGAATGCATCGACTGCGGCGTGTGCGAACCTGAATGCCCGGCCGAAGCGATTCTGCCCGACACCGAAAGCGGGCTCGAAAAATGGCTGGAAGTGAACACCAAGTTCAGTGCCGAATGGCCGAACATCACGGTGAAGCGCGAAAGCCCCGCCGACGCCGACGAATTTAAGGGCGTCGAGAACAAGTTCGAGACGCACTTCTCGCCGGAACCCGGCGAGGGCGACTGAGATAAAATGGGGCGGGACTTTCCCGCCCCTTCTTTTTTGCGCCGTTGAACCCCCCCTCTTGAATCGGGCGCGATTGGCGACGATGTAGGATGGCGGAGGGGCCAGCCAGCCGGTTCTCGGCGCGGCGCTCCAGAAACATAAGGACGAATTTCCAATGATCGACCCGCTCGCCGCTCTTGTTCCCATGGTCGTCGAACAGACGAGCCGTGGCGAACGCAGCTTTGACATTTTCTCGCGCCTGCTTCGCGAACGGATCGTCTTCGTCACCGGCGAAGTCGAAGATCAGATGGCGTCGCTGATCGTCGCCCAGCTCCTGTTCCTCGAGTCGGAGAATCCGAAGAAGGACATCTATATGTACATCAACTCGCCGGGCGGAGTCGTCACGGCGGGCATGGCGATCCACGACACGATGCAATATATCCGCCCGCGCGTCGGCACGGTCTGCGTCGGTCAGGCAGCGTCGATGGGCAGCTTCCTGCTGGCAGCGGGCGAACCCGGAATGCGCGTTGCGCTGTCGAACGCCCGCGTCATGGTCCATCAGCCGTCGGGCGGCGCGCGCGGCATGGCATCGGACATCGAAATCCAGGCCCGCGAAATTCTGCGCATCCGCAAGCGGATGAACGACCTGTACGTGAAGTACACCGGCAAGTCGTTGAAAGAGATTGAAAAAGCGATGGATCGCGACACGTTCCTCGAGGCCGAGGAAGCGAAGGCATTCGGGCTGGTCGACCAAGTGTTCGATCGTCGTCCCGGCACGGCAGAAGGCGACCCGCCGAAGGATTTGAGCGAAGGCCATACACCCTGAGCGATACGTCCCGAAACGGACCGGTAACCGCGTTTATTGACCCCCGTTTGGCAGCTTGTCGCTAGGCGGTACATTGAACCGATGTCACCCAATTGCCATATTGTAATTGGGTGACCGCGGGCTAGGATGAAGGCGGCGGCGCCCTTTTGGTACCGCCAGAGGATTATTTATGACGAAATTGAGCGGCTCGGACAGCAAGAGCACCCTTTATTGCTCCTTCTGCGGCAAGTCGCAGCACGAAGTCCGCAAGCTGATTGCCGGGCCGACCGTGTTCATTTGCGACGAATGCGTTGAACTGTGCAACGATATCATCCGCGAAGAAATCAAGGGCGGCGTTGCCGCACGCAAGGATGGCGCGGTCCCGACCCCGCTGGAAATCTGCCAGCATCTCGACGCCTATGTGATCGGCCAGAACAAGGCCAAGCGCGTGCTGTCGGTCGCGGTTCACAACCATTACAAGCGCCTCGCGAATAGCGGCCGCGGCGAAGAGGTCGAACTCGC